>JBKJOZ010000336.1:0-4266 GCA_046595315.1 Limisphaerales bacterium | reverse complement strand
CAGGGCGCCGGACGGAATTCCGTTTCCTCCGCAAAGACGGCACCATCCGTTATGTGGAATCGCAAGGCAGCGTCATCCGGGACAACACCGGGCAGGCGAGCAAAGTGATCGTGGTTTCGCGTGACATCACCGAGCGCCTCAGTTTGGAAAATAAATTGCGGCAATCGCAAAAAATGGAAGCGATCGGGCGTTTGGCCGGCGGCATTGCCCACGATTTCAACAACCTGATGCAAGCGATCATCGGCTATTCCAGTTTGCTGTTGCAGCGGATGCCGTCGAGTGATGCGAACCGTGACACCATCGTGCAAATTGAAAAATCCGCCGATCGTGCGGCCGCCTTGACCGCCCAACTTCTCGCCTTCAGCCGCAAGCAAATTCTCAAACCAAAAATTTTTTCCTTGGATAGCATCGTGGCCGACGTCAACAAACTCTTGCGCCGCTTGATTGGTGAAAATATTCAACTCGTCAGTCGCCCCGGACAAAGAGGTCACGTTTGCGCGGACCCGGGTCAAATCGAACAAGTCATTCTAAATCTTTCGCTCAACGCGCGGGACGCTATGCCAGAGGGCGGAACCTTGCAGATTGAAACCAATAGCGTGGAAATCAGCGAAAGGGCCGAAGGATTTTCCGATGAATTTCAACCCGGATCCTACGTGCGACTTTCCATCACCGACACCGGCACCGGCATGACGCCCGAAGTGAAATCGCATCTCTTCGAACCGTTTTTCACCACCAAGAATCTGGGCAAAGGTACGGGCCTCGGCCTCTCCATTGTCTATGGGATTGTCCGTCAAAGCGGCGGTGAAATTTCCGTCGTGAGCGAGGTTGGGCGCGGCACCACGTTCCATATTTTCCTGCCGCAGGTTGAGTCTCCCGCTGTGGAGGTTATTGCGGTGGTCACGCCGCCCGTGAGCACGAACGGCAAGGAAACTATTTTCCTCGTCGAAGATGAAGAAATTGTTCGCGGCATGTTGGCCGAGGTGTTGCGGGCGCGTGGCTACACCGTCGTCGAAGCCAAGCACGGGCCCGATGCGCTTGATCTGGCCGCGCGCCATCCCAGTCAAATTGATCTCCTCATCACCGACATGCTGATGCCGGAAATGACTGGATGGGAACTCGCCAGCCGCTTGTTGGCCACTCGCCCCGAACTTCCAGTGCTTTACATTTCCGGTTACAGCGATGACGAAGCGCGCCGCTTTGGAAAATTCGACAAGCCCGCCGAGTTTTTGCAAAAACCTTTTCGTCCTGACGCTTTCGTCGCCAAAGCCCGCCAGATCCTCGATGCGCAAAAAAATTCCGTTCAGCAAATGCTCATCTGAACTCCGCCCCCGCGCTCCGCGAGATTGAGATTTTGCCACAGAGACTTCGGGATTTGTGCATTTTGTTTTTTCAAACTGCCATTGCCAAAACTCAACAAAGTTGACGCGCTGATTTCCCATCGCCACAGTTCAGACGCATGGCGCACATCCACGAAAAAATCGATTTCACCGTTGCAATCTTCGTTGTTCATGAACGCAAAATTCTTTTGATCCACCACCGAAAACTCGGCAAATGGCTTCCGCTCGGCGGCCACATTGAACTCGATGAAGATCCGGAAATCGCCGCGCTCCGCGAAGCCAAAGAAGAAAGCGGACTCGATGTCGAACTCCTCGGCGAACGTCCACCCACGACCGAACCAGGCACACGCGCGCTCATCGCCCCGCGTTTTCTTGACATCCATCGCATCAACGAAACCCACGAACATATCGGAATGATTTATTGGGCGCGCCCGAGAAATTCTGCCGACGCCACTTGCGCCACCGCAGAGCATCACGCCATCCGCTGGTGTTCGGAAAATGATTTGGAAACTCTCCAACCGCCCATGTCCAACGCCGTCAAATGGTACTGCCGCAAAGCCATTGAAGAAGTGGCGCGTGCTAAAATTTGAACGGCGAATCAACGAGAACGGATCAGGCACTGGATCATTGTTTTTTTCTTCATGACACCGCGTCAGTTCAAAACAAATATTTTCGTGATCGAAGGTCTCAACGCCTTTGCCACCGGACTTTATTTTAACTGGCTCTTTTTCTTCACGGAAAGTCGTCTCCATTTTGGAGTGACCGAAAATCTCGGGCTCGTCGCATTGCACGGATTAATTTACACCGGCGCGGCGTGGTTCGGCGGTTGGTTCGCCCATCGCTATGGAAATTTTTCCGCACTCAGAATTGGCTTCGCGATTCTGGCAGTCGCCCTGGGCGCAGGTGCTTTTCTTCCCTTTGCTCCGGTCCAGGTCGCGGTGATGCTGGCATGGACTTTTGGGATGTGTTTTACCTGGCCCACCTTGCAATCGCTCATCAGCGCGGGCGAACCCAGCCACCGCATGCCGCGGATCGCCGGTATTTACAACGTCGTGTGGTCCGGGGTGAGCGCGATTTCTTATTTCATCGGCGGGGCCCTGCTCGACAAACTAGGCGTCACCGCGCTGTTTTGGATTCCAGCGTTAATTCATCTAGTGCAACTGGTCCACGTTTTCTGGCTGGAAAAAAATTCGCCGTCGGCTGGTTCAATTGAAATTTCCCCCGACGACATGGGACATTTTCCCAAAGAATCAGAAGACCCTTCGGCGCAGAAAAAATTTCTGCGCTACGCGTTGCTTGCTAATCCCATCGCCTACGTCGCGATCAACGCGGTGATTCCGCTGATTCCGGTCGTCGCCAAACGCTTTGAACTTTCGCCCACGATGACGGGCGTCTTTTGTTCCGTCTGGTTTTTCGTCCGCATGGCCGCGTTTATTTTGTTCTGGCTCTGGCCCGGTTGGCACTATCGCTTCGGCATTTTGCTCATGGCCAAGGTTTTTCTCGTGATCAGTTTTCTCGGCCTGCTTTTCGCTCGAGACCTTTGGGTATTGCTGGCCGCTCAAATTTTTTTCGGGTTGTCGGTGGGATTGATTTACTATTCCTCGCTTTATTATTCCATGCACGGCGGCACCGCGAAAAGTGAACATGGCGGCGCGCACGAGGCCATGATCGGTTTCGGGACGTTGCTTGGCGCAAGTGTCGGCGTAGGCGCAAAATATTTTTTCCCAAACGTAGCGGGAGTCAGTGTTTGGGCCGTCGGCGGACTTTTGCTGGCGGGATTGTTTGCATTGATTTGGTTGCGTTACGGAAAAGAAAACGGATAAATTTTCGGGAGTTAAAATTAATTATGTCATTACTAGCTGGAAAACTCGGAATCGTTTTTGGCGTCGCAAATAAACGGTCGATCGCGTGGGCCATCGCCCAGGCGTGGCACAAAGCGGGCGCGAAACTCGCGTTCACTTACCAAGGTGAACGCCTCAAGGAAAATGTGGAGGAACTCGTCGCCAACTTCGGCTCGGACACGCTGCTGATGCCGTGCGATGTAACCAAAGACGAAGACATCGCCCGAGTTTTCAGCGAAGTGAGCCAGAAATTCGGCAAACTCCATTTGCTCTTGCACTCGGTCGCCTTCGCGCCGAAAGAAGCATTGGAAGGCGAATTTGTGAATACGAGTCGCGAAGCATTTCGTATTTCGCACGATGTCAGCGCCTATTCGCTCGTCGCTCTGGCACGGGGCGCGGCTCCGTTGATGTCGGAAGGCGGAAGTATCGTGGCGATGACATATTATGGCGCTGAAAAAGTCGTGCCGCACTACAACGTGATGGGTGTGGCGAAAGCGTCGTTGGAAGCCAGCACGCGCTATCTAGCCTACGATTTGGGTCCCAAAAAGATCCGCGTGAATTGCATCAGCGCTGGCCCGGTGAATACCCTGGCGGCCCGCGGCATTTCCGGTTTTATGGAAATGTTGAAACATTACGAAGCGCATTCGCCATTGAAACGGAATGTTGTCCCGGAAGAACTCGGCGCGACTGGAACATTCCTCGCCAGCGACGGCGCGGCGGCAATTACCGGGCAAGTCCTTTACGTCGATGGCGGCTATCAGATCATGGGAATGTAGGGAGCAATTGCTTGCGAGCGCAGCAGGCGAATGCTACAAAGTCCAAAGCGAAAAGCGGGTGTGGTTCAATGGTAGAATGTGGCCTTCCCAAGGCTGAGACGAGGGTTCGATTCCCTTCACCCGCTCCATATCAATTTTCACCAATAAAATCAATGGTTTTGTTCCAATTCAGTTTTCCAAAAGGCGGAAATGCATAACAAATGCATAACAGGCACATCCAAAGTCACGATGGTTTTTTTGGTTTATATGGGGATAGAACTTAAAGCTCGATTCCCTTGGGCGGAAGCGTATTCAACCTCAACTTCCCACTCT
>JBKJOZ010000321.1:0-2942 GCA_046595315.1 Limisphaerales bacterium | reverse complement strand
CTTTGCCTAACAAAGTTTTTCCGCAACCAGGCGGACCGTGCAGGAGAAAACCTTTCGGCACGGTGTGTTGAAAACGTTTGAACAAATCGCGATGGAGAAAGGGAAGTTCGATGGTGTCGCGAATCGCTTCCACCGCTTGATCTTGTCCGCCGACTTCGCTCCACGGAAGAGCGTCCACGGTTTCGAGCGAGCGTTCGATGCGTTTGCCCACACCGATGATTTCGAGCGCGACGCGTTGGTTGGCGTCGAGGCGAATATCCATTCCCGGTTTGAGTTTTTCTTTAGTCAACAGCGAGGAGCGCAACAAAACTAATGGCGACAAACCAGATTCCTGGCCGATGCGCAAACGTCCGTCAGAAAGTAATTCATCAATGCGAACAATCGGGCCGTTTTGATCAAAGCCAAGTCCTTGCACAACGGCGTAAGCTTCGTTGCAAAGAACGCGTTGGCCGACTTGCAAACTGGCCAGCGGAATTTGCGGATCAATTTTGCAAACGTAATCCGAGCCGCCGACGCAAACGTGCGCTTTGTCCGGCTCAATCGGCATCAGAAAAGTTCCAATGCGAAACGCAGGCGAACGAAGTTTTTCCACAATGGCATCGAGTTTTTCAATCGCCTGGCGCGCCTGTTCGTTGACTTCCTCCATCTCCGACACTCGATCGCGCAGATAAATTAAATCAATGAGCGAAGTGTGGCGCGCCGGCAGTTTTTGCGCGATGAGATCGACGATTTGCAGAGTAGAAAGAGAATCAAGTTGCTCGCGCGAAAGAAAATCTCCCAACGGCGCGGAAGGCTCTGGAGTTTCTGATTTAATTTCTGGTCCCGGTCGAGGGGCGGACTTTTTCTTTGACTCAGCCATGCGAAAAGTTAAACCGCAAAATAACTTTTGCAAACTGCAGATGGAGATTCTGTTTTTTTTAGATTGTGGGAGGAAAAAGTCTTTCGGTATGAGGGTAAAACTTAAAGAACAGAGGGGACGTCAGCCCCTAGTTTTTTGGCCCGATAGTGGGGTATAAAAGATGCGCGGCATCGATCAGTGATTTTTCAAATCGCCAAGGAGGTGGGTGTCGCAACCAAAAAATATGTTTACGCAATTTTTCCCTTCCAACAACCAACGGAACTTCCTCAAAGCAGCGTTCGTCGCGGTAGCGGTTTTGATGACGCGCCCAGCCGTGGCCGACATCGTGTCGCGCGATACGACCAGTCCAAATACCTTTTGGTTTAGCAGCGAAGTTTATTATGTCGAAGAAGGCGCGACCAATGCGGTTATTGCCGTCGAATTTTCTCCCGGAAACCGGAGTTGGTCAGGCTCAGTGAATTTTAACACGAGCGATGGAACCGCAACAGCCGGACAAGATTACACGCAAGTGAGCGGCACGATGAATTTTTCCGGCCCGGGCGCGCCGGTTCCTCAAATTGTCATTCCCATCGCCAAAAACTCACTGCGTGCGGGTGACAAAACGGTGCAAATTTCTCTTTCCAACCCGAATGCTCTTATTACCCGCAGCAACGCCACTCTGGTCATTGTGGCAAAACCACCCGCGTTGAAAATTCATCCCGGTGGCGCTGGAACGGTTGCGGTTTCATGGCCGTCGGCCAACTCCGATTTTACATTGGAAAAAAGTTCCCAACCTCTTGGCGGAACTTGGACCGAAGTTTCTTCCCCTCGAAATATCAGTAACGGAGATTGTTCCGTCTCCGAACAATGCTCCCCGACGATGGTGTTCTACCGTCTCCGGAAAATTATTACCCCCTGAGCCGTTTTATTTCGCGGTTATTCAACTCCATCTCTTAAAAGCAAAGTTGCTCAAGTCGTGTTAAATTTCTGGGCCGCAGGACGGCCTTGGAATGCTTTTAACAAACACAGATCGCGGAATTTTTTGTGAAGCGGGCAATTTCTACATTGATCCGTGGCGGCCGGTTGATTTTGCCATCATCACACACGGCCACTCCGACCACGCTCGTTGGGGTGCAAAAAATTATCTCACCGAGAAAACCGGCGTGCCGATTCTGCAACACCGTTTAAGTCCCGACGCACAGATCGAAGGAATTCCGTATGGCGAAACTATTTTCCGCAATGGCGTAAAAATTTCCCTGCATCCCGCCGGACATATTCTCGGCTCCGCCCAAATCCGTATCGAACATCAAGGCGAAATCGCCGTCGTGAGTGGCGATTACAAATTGGAAAATGACGGAACTTGCGCGCCCTTCGAGCCAATCCGCTGCCACACTTTCGTGACCGAATCGACGTTTGGCTTGCCGATTTATCATTGGAAACCGCAGTCGGAAATCTTCGCGCAAATCAACGAATGGTGGCGCGCCAATCAACTCCGCGAACGCAGCAGCGTTTTATTTTGTTACGCCCTTGGAAAAGCCCAACGCCTCCTCTCCGGTTTGGACGGAAGTCTCGGTCCAATTTTTCTGCACGGCGCGACCGAGAAGTTTATTCCCGCTTACGAACAAGCGGGCGCGAAGTTTCCGCCGATTCAAAAGGCAACTGCGGAGAATGTGAAAAAGTTAAACGGCCAAGGTTTTGTGCTCGCACCGACTTCCGCCGACAACACGCCCTGGTTGCGAAAATTCGGCGATGTCTCCACCGCTTTCGCTTCCGGTTGGATGCAAGTTCGCGGAACGCGTCGCCATCGCTCCTTGGATCGCGGATTTGTTTTGTCTGACCACGCGGATTGGGACGGCTTGCTCAAAACCATTGAAGCGACTGGCGCCGAAAATATTTGGGTCACGCACGGCTACACTCGTCCGGTCGTCCGCTGGCTTCGCGAAAAAGGAAAGCAAGCTCTGGCCATCAAAACCCATTTTGAAAGCGAAGCCGAAGACGACGGAGAAAACGCACCGCCAAAAGAATGAAACGGTTCACCAAATTATTTTGCGATCTGGATCAAACGACGCGCACGAATGAAAAAGTCGCGGCGCTCGAAAATTAT
>JBKJOZ010000310.1:0-4147 GCA_046595315.1 Limisphaerales bacterium | reverse complement strand
ACCGTCGCGTGTCATCCCGACCCCGGCCAACGCAAAACCGCGCGCGAACTTTCTGATGTGAAACTGGATCGCGCTTACGTCGGTTCCTGCACCGGCGGCAAGACCAGCGATTTCATTGAGTTCGCAAAAATCTTGCAGGGAAAACGCGTCGTGATCGACACCTTCGGCGTTCCCGCGACACCGGAAATTGTGCACGATTTGCAAACTGCTCGTTGGGGCGACAAAACCATTTGGCAAATTCTCGTAGATGCCGGTGTGCAAATGACGGAAAACGCCGGATGCGCTGCGTGCCTCGGCGGACCGGTCGATACGTTTGGTCGCATCAACAAAGCCGGAATCAAATGCATCAGCGCCACAAACCGGAATTTCCCCGGACGCATGGGCGACAAAGAATCACAAGTATTTCTCGCGTCGCCGAGCACCGTCGCCGCCAGCGCGTTGACGGGAAAAATCACCGACCCGCGCGAATATGTGAGCTGAGTTAAAAGCGATTTTCGAACAAGAGGCGCAAAAGAAAAAAACTTTTGCGCCTTTTTTATTTAAAAAACGGTTTTAGGGTTTCTGACAAATAAATGGATCGTGAACGATTAGATCACTGGTGTGAACGGGGCATTCTCGCCCTCGTCCTTTCCATTTTAATTTTTGGTACGCTCGCTTTCGGCGCCGTTAGTGTCTTGGAATTTGTCGTAATCCAAACTTTGACTTTAGCGGTTATTTTGCTTTGGATTTTGAGAGTATGGCTTCAGCCACGTCCGGTTCTTTTCTGGCCGCCGATTTGCTGGGTGGTGCTCGCTTTTGTCATTTACGCCATCGTCCGTTACCGACTCGCGCCGATTGAATACGTCGCGCGGCTCGAACTGATAAAAATTCTAGTCTATGCGTTTTTATTTTTCGCCATCCTGAACAATTTAAACCGACAGGAATCAACTGAAGTCATCTTCATCACCCTCATATCCCTCGCGTTCGCTCTTTCAATTTTCGGGATATTCCAGGTCGTGATGCGTTACGAAAAAATCTGGGGAATGATCAAACCGGAAGGATACGTGATTCGCGCCAGCGGCACCTTTATCAATCCAAACAACTTCGCTGGATTTCTGGAAATGATTTTGCCGCTGGGATTGGCCTGCACTTTGATTGGCAGATTCAGCCATGCCAGCAAAGTGATTTTGAGCTACGCCTCACTTGTCATTGTCGTGGCTCTGGGCGCAACTCTTTCCCGCGGCGGCTGGATTGCCGGCGCACTCATGCTCCTCGTTTTTTTAGGTGTGCTGCTTCTCCGACGCGATTTCCGCCTGCGCTCCATCATCGTACTCGTCGTGTTGCTGGCCTTCGGCGTCGGCGCAATTGCAAAAACGCAGCAATCGCAAAAACGGTTCAAACAAATTTTTGCCAAAAAACAAGCCAAGGACGACCGCGTTCTCTACTGGAAAGCTGCCACCGAGATCTGGCGCGAAAATATTTGGCTGGGGGCTGGTCCGGCGCATTATGACTATCGCTTTCGACAATATCGGCCGCCTGAGTTGCAAGGCCGCCCGCAATACGTTCACAATGATTACCTCAACACGCTGGCGGATTGGGGAATCATCGGCCTGAGCCTCATCACCGCGTTCATCACACTTTTTTACATTGGCGTTTTAAAAACCTGGCGCTTTGTCCAACGCAGTTCCGGAGATCTTGGCACAAAAAAAAGCAACAAATCAGCTTTCGTGGTGGGCGGTTCACTAGGCGTGTTGGCTTTACTTTTTCATTCCACAGTCGATTTCAACATGCAGATTCCCGCCAATGCCATTCTCGCAGTCACGTTAATCGCGCTGGTTACGACCTATCTTCGTTTCGCCACCGATTCGTTTTGGAAAAGCATTGGCACGGTCGGGAAATTATTTTTGACGCTGATCGGACTCACCGGGTTGTTTTACCTCGGACAACAAGCTGGGCAACAAGCCCGCGAAAATTTATTACTCACTCGCGCCACCACCGAAAAAGATTTTCTACTAAAACTGGACGTGCTGCAAAAAGCCTTTGCCATTGAACCACAAAATTTTGAAACGGCCTACACCATCGGCGAGCTTCTCCAGGCCCAAAGTTTCCGAGGTAATCGCGGCTACGAAAAGTTGGCCCAAAAAGCGATTGACTGGTTTAACCGGAGCATTCAATTAAATCCATATTATCCCCACAGCCCGATGCGCTACGGGATGTGTCTCGATTGGCTCGGTCGCAACGATGAGGCTGAGATTTACTTCGCACGCGCGCAGAAACTTGATCCCAATGGCTATTACACCGTAGCGCATCAAGGCTGGCACTTGCTTCAACTCGGCGATCTCGAGGGCGCGAAGCAGAAGTTCGACCGTTCCCAAAAATTAATGAACAACCCGATGGCTGAATCGTATTTGGAGATCATTGAAGAAAAATTGAGGGAGCCCGTGGGATCGCCATGATGAATTGGACCACGGAATTGAATTCGTCGCTTGCGCGTGGCGAAAAATTTGTGATAAGTTCCCGCACATTGTTTTTGATGCCCACGTGGCGGAATTGGCAGACGCGCTAGATTCAGGTTCTAGTGAGTAACATCGTACAGGTTCAAGTCCTGTCGTGGGCACCAAACCTCGCTCCAAGGTTCCCGCTTTCAATGCGCGAGTGGTGAAATGGCAGACACGCCAGACTTAGGATTTGAAAAATAGCCTTTTTTCAACGTTTCTTCTGATTGCTTAAAACACTGTTTAAACCCAGTAAACACAGGCTGAACTTCACTTTTTAGCTGCCTTTGTTGATCGTTCGAGAAAACCATGAAAGTGGCACAAAAAGTGGCACAAAAAAACGTTCGCAATACATGGCTTTCCCAAAATTATTCCAGAACGTCCAGCGCCATTTTTCAATGCATCCGCAACCGTTGTTCGGGCTTTATTGATTTAGCGATCTTTCATCGAAATGAATAGCAGTCGAGCCGCCTATCACACTAAACGTTTTACAAATGCAAGAACCTTGGAAACCAATTACGCCCCCGTTGCCACTAAACTTTACACCCGCACTGGGAGCATAAATGGTTCCGGTAAATCCTTCCGTGATAGTTATGTTCGTATTGTTGGAAAACCCATAATATTGGAAGTTCGTCGCGCATCCCGTATTGTAGATTTGCTGTAAAGAAGAACTTGGTGCTCCGGCAAATAATCTAAGACTTGCGCCAGCTGCGAGGTAGATCGAGGCGTTACCACCTAATTGAAGCGAGTCGGAAACGTATAAGACTGCGTTACCGCTCGCCACGCAAAGTTTTCCCGAAAGATTTGAGACCCAATAATTTCCGCTGGTAAGAATGTAGGAATAATTCGTCCCGCCAAATACGCCGGAAGGAGGAGGTAAACCAATCACCGATGAAACAGAGACTTCAGGAAAAAAAACAATTAGATCATCAGAGAAATAACCAGGCTGGATTCCTTTGTTACCGCTTGCAAACCAAGCCGCGCTGCCGACAACTCCGTTCGGTCCGATAATCGGGAGTCCACCCGCAGCCATCTTAATTGCCCCTTTGATAGTGGAGTTTCCTAAATTAATAGCACCCACCAGACTAGAACCGCTTGCCACGTTGCCCCGATCTTTTGCCTTCAAAGGATCGTATTTTCCGCCCGTGCTGTAGCTTGGGTTGGCCGAATCAAAACTGTCTATTGTTACTTTATTTCCACCGAAACCTATTGTTTCCTTTGCCAAAATGGCAAACGAAGAGAGCGGAAGAAATTTTTTCGAAACGCGAAAAAAGCTTTGATCATCAGACGAAGCAAGCGCAATCAACCGAGTGCTGCCAAATGCGCCATTGGTGACAACGGGATTCCAGTTTTGCAAATCCTGAGATTTTTCTATGACATAAAAAACATTGGCTTCACCGGTTAGTGTGAATTGTAGTTGCGCGTTCGTCCATATTGGAGCGGTGAGTAAGACATTCGTTTCTTGCGCAGACCCCAGTGTTGTCAAAAACTGGATGCATCCGACAAAAAGAAGAACTGACAATTTTTTCCATTCGAAGACATTCACGCTTGAAACGTTTCTAACAGGCTTTATTGGTGAAAGCTATTTGAAACCCCAATGAAATTCCCCCTGGCGCAAAGACTTTCGCGCTGTCCGCTTTGCTCCCAACACAAAAGACTTTTCACCAGCCCGA
>JBKJOZ010000267.1:0-6472 GCA_046595315.1 Limisphaerales bacterium | reverse complement strand
CACGACGGTTTGATTTCCGGTTTCGTCCACTACGCGGTCACGATCGAGTCCGCGCGAAACAGCGACCGCTTCGCCGTGCGTTTTATAGGTGGCGATGAGTTTTGGGTTGGGGCGCGGACTGAATCCCATGTGGCCGGGAACATTCTCAGGAGAAATGAGTTGCACCACACGCAATCCATTTTTGCCGTCCGCAATGAGCGCAAACATAGACGCACTTACAGAACCGATTTGCACAGCTCGAGTGTCGTTGAGTGCGCCATCGGCGTTAAACATTTCAACAAGTTTCGGCTTCTCAGGATTCTCAATGTCGATGATGGCTAAACCTTCCGCGCCGTTCGCGACGTAAGCATAAGTGCGGGCGACGTAAAATCGTTGCGCATTTTTAAGAGAAACAATTGCGTTCGGCACGAGTCGCGGTTTTGTCGGTTCGGAAATGTCGATGACCTTCAAGCCATCGTCATCCGTGACAAACGCGTAACGAAATTGCACCGAGATAGCGCGTGGATTTTTCAGGCCACTCTTTAATTCACCGATAAGTTTCGGTGCGACAAGTTCGGTATTGCTTAAGCCGAGGACGAACAAACCGTTTTTCCCAACGACATAAAGATTTGTCCCAGCCATGTAGGAATGCATCGCGCCCGTCAGTTTTCCATCCGGGTTGAAACGAATAATTTTTTCCTTATCCAGAAAATTATTTCGTGGATTGCCATCGACAAGAGTTCCAACAGAAACCATCACTAAACCTTCTTCGCGGTCCGTCACAAAAACCCATGCGTAAATCAAACTGATTGGTTGCTCCTCGTTTTCCGGCAAGCGCGTCCGCAACGGATCAATTCCCAACGTGCTCGGCAACGTGACTGAAGTGGCGAATTTTGTGCGAACATAAGTGCGTTGGCCGAGCGGCGAAACCGGCGCGCTCACGATGCGTTCAGAAAAACCTTTTTGATCAATGTTCGCAACATCGAAAACTTCAAAACCGCCGGGACCATTCGCAGTGTAAAGATATTCGCCGCGCAACGTGAGATCTAAAATATTTTCGCCGTGATGATGATGCGATTCTTGGAGTTCTGATTTCGCGTCGAGATGTTTTTGAAAATTATCTGGATACGCGAGCTTGTGCAGATGGCTGCCGATGGCGGCTTGGGGTTCTTCTTGCTCAGTCCAAGCGACGCCCGAGAATCCATCTTTGCCAGCGCCCACATACGCATAACGCCCGAAAAAATTCACGCTGCCATTTCCGTAACCGAGAAGCTGCGTCATGATGGCGTTGTTATCATTTTGCGCGGAGAGATGGCAGTCGGTGCAATTTTTTGTCGTTCCCACGCCGCTGGTCGTGTGTGGAAAATGCGGATTGAACGCCTGCCCGGAATAACCTTCAGCGGAAACGGTTTGTTGCTGCGAATAAAACCATTCGCGATTCGCGTTTTGTGATCCGACAATCACCGCGCTCGACGAACGCAGCACCGCGAGACGATTGCTTTTTACCGTGCTGTCTTTGCCAAGCATGAAAACATCGTCACGCACCACCTGCGGATTGTAGCTCGTGTAATTTCGCGACGTGGTGCCTTCAAATTTATTGAGCGGCATGCGTTGGTTCGCCTTCATCGGCAAGTGGCAACCGAAACAACTCGTCGCCCAAGACGTGTGACAGACCTGACATGAAACGGAGGAATTGTCGTGAGCCAAATCGGATTTGCGTTCGCACGTGTTGCCCCATTTTTCCCCGTCACGCTGAATCGTTTTCGCGTAACGCGACTTCGGATTGTAGTGCGAAGAAGTCGGATCAATCGTGTCGCGCGTTTGTGGGATTTCCCATTCCATTTCAGGACTCATCATCGAATGTTGAACCAATTTTTTTCCACGCCACTCGAAGCGGGGACCCCACGGCGTTGCGCCTTTCGCCAAATCAATTTTGCCGCCGTTGCCAGTTGTGACCAAAGTCGGGCGATGATCAATCGTGCCGTGGCAATCAATACACTCAATCGTCGTGGCGGCGCGCGGTTCGCCGTAAAGTTTTCCGTTGCCGTGAACGTCCGTTTCAAAATGGCAGTCAACGCACTGCATTCCACGAGCGAGGTGAACGTCTTTTAAATGCACCGCTTTCTCAAATTTGTGTGCGTCGTCGTGCGGGATTTTATTGTCAGCGAGATCAAGCAAATTGCCTTCGCGATCTTTTTTAAATACCGCGCGGAAAATCCAACCATGCCCGTGGTAGTCAGCAAACTGCGTATGTTCCAGCTTCGGATTTAACTCCGCCACCTTTTCCAGAAAATCCAAATCACCCCAAAGTCCGCGAGCGGCTGCTGCTTCGGGATTCTTTTTCAGCGAGGTGAGCAGTTCCACATCAGTCGGATTTTTCTGCTTCTTCGGATACATGAATTCGCCGTCAGTTTCCTGATCCCACCACGTGTAGCCGAGATACGGATTCACAAATAAATTTCCCTGGTGCATGTGGCAGTTCATGCACTGGCTGCTCGGGATCGAGCGCGTGAACTCGTGCTTGATCGGATGCCCGCGTTCCTTTTTCGAGATCATCGGGTCATCGCTAAAACTCAAGCCTTGATTGCCATATTTACTCCAACGACCGGAATTCGACGGCGAACGATCATTCGCATAAACCACATGACAGGCCGTGCAGCCGCTCGACCGATAATCGCCCGGATGATCGTTGGAACCCATGAAACCCAACAGCGGATCGTGCAACCGAGTTTTGGTCAGACCGAGAACCACGGGGTCGGTGCGGTTCAACGTGCCGAGTCCGCGTTCCGACAATCGTCGCGCTGGTTTTCCCGGCGATTCAAATGCATTTGGAATTCCAAGTTGCGATTGCTTTTCGCCGCCCCGTTCGAAGATGCGCAAAATATTTCCGGGCTGGCTGACATTGTAACGGGGCAGGGGATCGATGAACGGCAACACGCCATTGGTGCGGGTTTCTTCGGCGCTCGGCACGTAAGGATTCACGAGTCGCAACGGTTCGCCATTCAACCCGTACGCCTGACCGTAACGATAATTTTTGTGCGGCACCGAACCGTTGTTGTAGAGCGCCGCGCCCCACAACATCGCGCCGTGATTCATCATGCTGTTCTGCACGTGATCGAGCGATTCCTTGTGGCAAACGCCGCAGGAATTTTTCGCCACGCGCAAATCGCCGGGATTAACGAACTGAATAAATTCCGCTGACTCGTGATTGAGCAAAACCGTGGAGTCACTCGGATTCGCGGAACTCTGCCAGAAGAGAGGATTTTCTGGTGCGACGTGAGCTTTGCGCTGCGTCAAGCCGGGCGTTGGATTCCCGCCGTGACAATCCGTGCAACCCAGCACGACGTTTGGCGACGTGTGCATGTCTTTGGAATTTTTGTGACATTCCAAACAGCCGCGACTTTTCGCGAAGGCTTCTTCGTGAGTTTGATCAATCCAGTTGCGCGGTTTTGGTAAACCGGTTTTTGGCAAATCGTTTGGAACAGAAATCGCCGGGCCGAAAGCGGAGTGCTCCGCGAAAGCGCTCTCGCAAAAAAGTGCGCCTGAGAAAATCAGCAATGCAGTTGTAAAAAATATTTTTTGCATTTGCTCAATAAGTAAGTGTCACGGCGATGACTCCGCTGTAAAGAAAATCATCTGCTTGTCCACGGCTGCGCCGCGCGTTGTAACCGGGAACCGGATCGGTGCTGCGCTTGTAAATATCCCGAAAACCTTGTCCAGGAATAAGTGTTCCAAATCCCGCCGAGATAATGATGTTGTCCGTGAGCAACGGGCGATATTGAAAGCCGATGCTCAGATCAAAACCAATTTCTGGATCAATTTCATCCGTGAGCAACGCGGTTTTAATCGAATCCGTTTCGGCAAAGCGAATGTAGTTAGCGTTGATAAAGGTGCGTAGTTTCGGCGTGACTTCGATTTCCGCGCCAAGGCCATAAAGAAAAACTCCGGGATTCACAAAGTTCGCTTGTCCCTCTGATTTGCTTGCGCGCAAATTCGGAACCAAACTGCTCGGCGTTTTGAAACCGACCGATGTGCCCGCTAAGTTAAATCCCTGCCGCACATAATAACTGAATGGTCCGCCCGTGAAATTAGGATTGTCCAAAATGGAATCGAAACCGTTCGCCTCGCCGTCTTCCGCATTGCCATCGCCGGACGCGTAAAAAAACGACGCCTTGTAACGAACCCAATCGCGGTCGAGTGAAAATTCTACCGCTGCCATCTGCGCGTTGATGTCCACCGGTCGGCCAGCGAGACCATTGAAATCGTCGCGTCCAAGAACTTGATAAAAGGCGTGATTCACATTCAGCGCGCCGATGTGTCCGTCACCAGCCCAACCTAAATAATAAGCATTCACGTCGTGTGGAACGACGGTGCCGAACGGCGCGGGACGAGCGAGATTTCCATTGCGATCATAATGCGTCCGGCCTTCGTCAAAGTTCGCGTGGAAACTCAATTGCGCCGTGTAGCCATGTGTCAAAAAATCTTGCCGATAAAGATTCGCAATCAAAACGCGCTGGTCGCGTTGATCAAACATGTTCAAGCCGGAATTGCTTTCCTTCTCGCGCATGTCGAAAACCGCCAAATTATATTGGTAACGATTGTTGTCGATGTTGCCGAAAAGGCGTCCGCCAAAATTAATGTCGTTGAAAATGAATCCACGAAAATCGCTGTTGAAAACCTGGTTGCCGACACGCGCCGCGAAAAAATCGTAGTTGTCCGACAAATCGCCGAGATGCAATTCGCCAAACCCCTCCTGCAATGCCCACCACGAGCGTTGTCGCGTTTCGCCGCTCGCCGGATTCGGGCTGATAACGCCGTTCTCCATCGTATCGACGTAATTGACATTGAAAACCGGACGCAAACGAATCGCCCAATGCACCGGCTGAAAAGCGGTTTCTCCCTCAAACAATTCAATCGCGAGTGAAAAATTATTTTGCGAAATGAGTTGTTCGCTTTCGCCGAAAAATTCTGCGCTGTTCGGTCGCGACGAACTGACGCCGCTCGGAGTCGGTAACCGGCGCGCTTCAAAAACCATTTCGGTTTCCGCAGTAAGATTTAGAAAAATATCCTGGCCAATCACTGGAAAATCGCCTTTCAAAATACTTTGGCGATACGGATTCCAAAGCGCAGGCAGTGAACCGTAGGGCGTTTCAACGTTGCCGCTGGTGTAGCGCCGCCATGGCGTAAATCCGATGCGCCAGCGATTTGTCATTGGCTCCGCGTTTGCTGGGTAATTCGGCGGCACGTAACTAACGGGATAATCAGGAGTATGAAATTTATACGGAATTTTTTCGTTCGCTCTAGTTTCGTAGCGCGGCAATTTTAAATCATCAGGAATTGGCGCGGTATCGAAGACGTTGGTCTTTTCCACTTCAACAGCTTGCAGTTCATTAATTTTTAAATTCTCGCGTCCACTCTGCCGCACAATCATTTCAAACTGCTTATCTTTGGGCACAGGTAAAATTCCAAAATTCGTTTTGAAAAAAGTTTGATTCGTCACCGGAGTTTTAAGCATCGCGCCGGGATCTGGATTAAAAAACTGATTGGTCGTCGCATTGAACGTTTTAGTTCCTTGCAGGCGAAGAATAACTTCGTTGGCCGTCTCGTGTGCGGTTGGTGTAACTCCAGCATCCGGATTGAAAACGTCTGGCTCTGAAGGCGGTTCGCCATTGAAAATTCTTTGGTTCGGTTTGGGCGCGTCAGGATTGGGTTGCTCCGACTGCAATTGCGCCAAGAGCCGCGCCAAGGGTGTAAAGAGCAGAATGGCCAACGCGAGCCAGCGAAAAGCTTTCGTGAAAATGCGCGCGGGAAAAGACATCAGGAAAAGAGCGCGACGACCGATTTGCTTCGATTTAAAAATTTTCGCGTTTGGCTCACAGTTTTATATGTGATAGCAACTAACAAACCTGAGTGATTTATTCCAGAGTGAAATCCAAATCAAACAATCTTGCCGCGCAATTGATCGGATGTTTGTTATTGCTCGCAATTCGCGCGACCGCACAAATGTCGGTCGCCGAAGTGGAGCAGGTCATCGCGCAAGCGGCGACGCGGGCTAGCGAAATTTCCTCAAACTCCGTCATCGCTGTCGTCGATCGCGAAGGTTTTGTCCTCGGCGTTTGGGCGCTGAACACCAACTCGCCGATCTTTGCCTTGGATGTGGAAGACGCGATTACGAAAGCGGGCACCGCGAGTTTTCTGAGCAGCGACCAACATGCGTTCACGTCGCGCACGGCTGGATTTATTGTTCAGCAGAATTTTCCACCCGGTGTAAAAAACAAACCCACCGGCCCGCTCGTCGGTGTAAATTTTTCCAACCAATCTTTCAGCGATGTGAATCGGTTTAAAAATCCCAGCACTTATTCAACGAACGTTTTTGGCGGAGGAGGAACCAACGGCGGCGCAATTGGGCCGGTTGCTGCGCTCAGTGGTTTAGCTGGTTCGCCCGGTGGCGTGCCGCTATTCAAAAGTGGAAAATTGATCGGCGGTATTGGAG
>JBKJOZ010000106.1:0-3960 GCA_046595315.1 Limisphaerales bacterium | reverse complement strand
TCATTGCGCGGGAAAGTTGAGCGGTATCGGCGGCGTGGCGCGGCCGGGAATTGTGCATCGTCTCGACAAGGACACGAGCGGTTGCCTCGTCGTGGCGAAGACGGACGCGGCGCATCAGTCGCTGGCGGAACAATTCGCCGGACGCACCGTCGAGAAAATTTATCACGCGCTGCTTTGAGGGGAGCTTTTAAAAACCTCAGGGGAAATTTGCGGAGCCATCGCACGCCACGAAACGCAACGGAAAAAAATGACCGTGGTGGCGGATGGAAAAGGGCGGGAAGCGCGCACTGGTTTTCGGGTATTGGAGAAATTGCGCGGCGCAACTCTCGTGGAAGCGCTTTTATTCACTGGCCGAACGCACCAGATTCGTGTCCATTTTCAGCACCTTGGCTTTCCGATTCTTGGCGACGCCACCTACGGCGCAAAACAAAATCAACGGTTCAAGGAGATGACGAACTTCGCTGTAGCTCGGCAAATGTTGCACGCGCACCATCTCGGTTTAATTCATCCGCGCACCGGACAGCCGCAAGGTTTCGACGCACCTTATCCCACAGATTTTGTTGAAGCGCTTAATCGTCTTAAATCCCCATTAACGCAGCGGATATAGATCCAGTCGGCGGAAAAAAATCTCGGCTCCTTCCGATTGCAAAAGTATTTTTCCCATGTGTGGAATGGAGTTGGTTCCCTCGATCGTTTGGTGCCCATTGACACTGATGCAGACGCGGTCGCCGTCACAAACGATTTCCATCCGGTTCCATTGACCGGTCGGTTTTTCAATTTCGTGCGGGCCGCGAAAACCTTTTTCGTCTTTCCAGGGATTTCTACCAGGTCGATCAAAGCGCGCCGTCTTCGGGCCTAACGTTTTGCCGCCCACTGTGAGATACGCGCCGCTCACCACCAGAATATCGCCGGTACCACCTTCGATAATTTGTCCTTCGATACACGTGGGCCAAATCCAATTCGCGTCCGGCTTTGGATCATTTCCGACGCAATGCACCAGCACGCCACTGTCGCGCGCCGTTTTTTCGCGCGGCACCCAGGTTTTGTTGCCCCAGCGATATTCCGCCACGAGCCGGTAATTCGCCAGGTTGGTCTGCTTGGTGGCAAGGAAACCATAATGCTCGCCGCTGACGTGAAGAACCCCGTTTTCCCAAGTGAACACTTTGGCGGGATCCTGGTTCACGCCTACTCCTTGCACATAGGAATAAAAATTTTCCGGCTGCAACAGATGAACCACCTTTGTCGGTTTTGACGAGGCGCAACCGAACGTCGTCACGACAACCAAAAGGGTAAAACAAAATTTAGAGATGCGCATAAATCGATTAAAGAGATGCGCTTTGCTCCGGGCAAGAGGAAAACCGAATTCGTAACCGCGAATGGGTGATTGCAGTGAACGATTATTTGGGAAAATGGGGACGAAATTTTCAAAATACTGAAATAGGGGAGGTCTCTTGACGCCTGTCCGGTTGGCTGCGACTTTCTTGCACTTGGTTCAAAACCGGTCATTGACGGCCGGTGATTTATTCGCCGCCGTTTCGAAAACTCCCGCTGTGCAAGACCTGCTTCGGCGATTGGAGTCGGGCGGCGCGTTGTCTTTTTCCGAAATCAGTTTCTCCGCACAACCGTTTTTCACTGCGTTGCTCACGCAAGTTTTTCCGGAGCGTTCCATTGTGGTCGTCACCGACGGATTGAAAGCGCAGGAAAGTTTTCAGCAGGACATCGAAACGTGGCTTTCGCTTGGTCGAGAGCCAGAAGTGGGCGCGCCAGAGTTTGGCTCTCGACCCTCGGCGCTCGACCCTCGACCTCTCTTTTATCCCGCATGGGAAATGTTGCCGCACGAGTCAAAGTTGCCCCACGCCGATGTTATTTCGGATCGATTGGAAACGCTGATCGCGCTTTCGGCGAAATCAAAACTAAAAACTCAAAATTCAAAACTCGTCATCACCAGTGTAACGGCGCTTTTGCAAAAAACCTTTCCGCCCGGCGAAATCCAAAAGCGGACGCGGTCGTTAAAACGCGGTGATCAAATTGAGCCGCTTGATCTGATCGAATGGATGGAAGAGCAGGGCTACGAACCAGAGGCTCAGGTTTCGCAGCGCGGCGAAATCTCATTGCGCGGCGGCATCGTGGATTTGTGGCCGCTCACCAATCCGTGGCCGGTGCGGTTGGAGTTTTTCGGTAATGAACTTGAGTCGCTGCGCTACTTCGATCCGTTCACTCAAATTTCCAAAGAGGAAATGGTTGACGACGTGATGATCCCGCCCGGCGGTGAATTGGGAATTTTGAAGAGGACTCAGGAGGCAGGAGAGAGGGTTCAAAATTCAGAATCATGTCTCGTCACGCTGCTCGATTATCTGCCGCGCCAATCAATTTTCGTTTTTTGCGAGCCAGAGTTGATCAGACAGCAGGCGAATCGTTACGAGGAACAGGTTCCGAGCGGCGATCCTTTTTTTATTTCGTGGCAAGATTTTCAGGAACAAATCGCCGAAAAGAAAATGGTTTCTATTTTACTCGAAGAAGGAAGTGAAATTGAACGGTTAGAAACTCTTCCAGATTTCGGATCGCACACGGCTCGACTCAAATTTCAAAGTCTCGAAGTTTTCCGCCCGATTGGAAATCGTCCGCCCGAACCGCAAATCGCCGAGGCACAACGCAAAGAATTTTTCGCACAGCTTCATCGTTGGTCGCGACAAGGCTACTCCGTTCATGTGTTTTGCAACAACGACGGCGAGCGCCAACGCTTCGGCGAAATCTGGTGGGAATATGGTTTCGGCAACACGAACGATTTGCATCTTCACCTGGGCGCACTCGGGCGCGGGTTTATTTTTGAATCGGCGAAAATCGTGGTCGTCACCGACGCGGAAATTTTTGGCCGTTACAAAGTGCAGCGACCGCGTCGTCTAAAATCGGCGCACGCGCAAACCACGCGCTCGTTGCTCGACATTGATTTCGCGGATCTAGACGACGGCGATTACGTCGTCCATTTGCAGTACGGCATTGGCCGTTATCTTGGCTTGGAAATCATTCCGACTGCGCAAGGGACAAAAGGGAAAACGGAAGATTCACAAGCGGGTTCTGGTCAGGAATGTTTGGCCATTGAATACGCGCCGAGCAATCCGAACGAAGCGGCGCCGAAACTTTACGTGCCAGTGACCGAGTCGCATCTCGTCAGCAAATATGTCGGTGCAGGAAAAGCGCGTCCGGCACTCAACACGCTCGGCGGCGCGCGTTGGGCGAAAACTAAAATCCAAGCGGAAAATGCGGTGCGCGATGTCGCGAGCGATTTTCTTTCCATTCAAGCCGCGCGCGCCTCACAGGAAGGTCACAGTTTTCCACCGGACAACACGTGGCAACGCGAGTTTGAAGGCTCGTTCGTTTACGAAGAAACGCCGGATCAGATGAAAGCAATTTTGGCGGCGAAAAATGACATGGAAGGCGCGCGTCCGATGGATCGTTTGATCTGCGGTGACGTTGGTTTTGGAAAAACAGAAGTGGCCATTCGCGCGGCGTTCAAAGCGGTGATGGGCGGGAAACAAGTTGCGGTGCTCGTTCCAACAACCGTTTTGGCGCAGCAACATTTTAATAATTTTCGCGAACGCATGGCCGATTATCCGATTCGTGTTGAAGTGCTCTCGCGCTATCGCACGCGGCGCGAACAGGAAAAAGTAATCGCAGCCTTGGCGGAAGGCGCGGTGGACATCGTCATCGGCACCCATCGCCTCGTGCAGTCGGACGTCCATTTCAAAGATTTGGGATTGGTCGTGATTGACGAAGAGCAGCGCTTCGGCGTGATGCACAAAGAAAAATTTAAAATGCTGCGGCGGCTTGTGGATGTCCTAACGCTTAGTGCGACGCCAATTCCGCGAACGCTTTATCTCGCGCTCACCGGCGCTCGCGACATGAGCACCATTGAGACGCCGCCGCAGGATCGGCTGCCCGTGGAAACCATCGTCACGCAGT
>JBKJOZ010000082.1:0-10940 GCA_046595315.1 Limisphaerales bacterium | reverse complement strand
ACAAACCACCAGCGACATCGTGGATAAAATTCTGGCGTTGCCGCCGAAAACGCGCGTGATGTTGCTCGCGCCAGTCGTGTCGGATCAAAAGGGAGAATTTCGCGACGTGATCGAACGGCTGGCGCGCGAAGGTTTTGTGCGTGCGCGCGTCGATGGCGAACTTGTGGAACTGAGCGCGAATGTGCGAGTGAAGCTCGACGCGAAACAGCGTCACACGATTGAAGCGGTGGTGGATCGTTTGGTGATCGATGAAAAAATCCGCGTGCGCTTGAGCGATTCGGTAGAGACGGCGTTGCGTTGGGGCGAGGGGCGCGTTGTGGTGTTGCATCAGCCGGGAGGGGAGGAGTCGAAGGGCCAAGGGCCAAGGGCCAATGAATGGACGGAAACGCTTCATTCCAATCGTAACTACAGCGCGGGCACGGGAAAAAGTTTCGAGAATCTCACACCTAAACATTTTTCGTTCAACTCACCGAACGGCGCGTGTTCGGTCTGCCACGGCCTCGGCCAGAAAATGGTTTTTGACGAACAACTCATCGTGCCCGACGTGGAAAAGTCTTTAGAAAAAGGCGCAGTGTTGCCGTGGCGTCGCGGCGGCAAGCGGATGATCACCTATTACAAAGCGATGTTGCGCAGCGTCGCCGCCGCGTTCGATGTGAATCTGGAAACACCTTACAAAAATTTGCCGGAAGATTTTAAGAAAGTTCTGTTGCACGGCTCCGGCGAGAAGGAATTGGATTTCACATTTTTCCGAGCAGGCAAGCAGAGCAAAATCACGCGACCCTTCGAGGGCGTGGTTCCAAATCTGGAACGCATGCACGCCGAGAGTGAAAGTGAGTTCACAAAAAATCGCCTGAAAAGTTTCATGAATCCGCAGCCATGCGATGCGTGTGGTGGTAAGCGATTGAAGCCGGAGATTCTCGCGGTCACGCTTGGCGGTTTCCAAAAGAAATCTAAAATTCCCGGCCATTCCATCATGGATGTTTGCGAGCTTTCCGTGGACGCTGCCGAGGAATTTTTTGCACAACTCAGGCTCACTGAGTTTCAGCAAAAAATTGCCAACGAAGTCGTTAAAGAAATCCGTTCGCGTCTCGGCTTTTTGAAAAATGTCGGCCTCGGTTATCTCACGCTTAATCGCGAAAGCGGTACCTTGAGCGGTGGCGAAGCGCAACGCATTCGGCTTGCCACACAAATCGGCGCGGGACTCGTCGGCGTTCTTTATATTTTGGATGAACCGAGCATTGGTCTGCATCAACGCGATAACGAACGTTTGATTAAAACTTTGGAACGACTTCGTGATCTTGGAAATTGCGTCCTCGTTGTCGAACACGATGAAGACACAATTCGTCAGGCGGATTACATTTTGGATCTCGGTCCCGGCGCAGGCGTACGTGGTGGCGAAGTTGTCGCGGCGGGAACGCTTGCGGAGATTGAAGCAAATCCTCGCTCACTCACTGGCCAATATCTTCGAGGCGAATTATCCATCGCGATTCCAAAGACGCGTGTGAAAGCTTTTGGGGAGAAGGGGACACTGGAAATCCTCGGTGCGCGCGAAAACAATTTGCAAAATGTCGATGCGCGAATTCCGCTCGGCACGATGACTTGCGTGACTGGCGTGAGCGGTTCGGGCAAAAGCACATTGATCGATGACATTTTGCGGCGCGCACTTTTCCGAAAACTTTACGGCTCGAAAGAACAACCCGGTGCGCATCGCGAAATTCGCGGGATCGAATATCTCGACAAAGTTATCGTCATCGACCAAACGCCGATTGGCCGCACGCCGCGCAGCAATCCCGCGACTTATACCGGCATGTTTAATCAGATTCGCGATCTCTTCGCGAAATTGCCGTCGGCAAAAATTCGCGGTTATCAAGCGGGACGATTCAGTTTCAACGTCAAAGGCGGACGCTGCGAAAAATGTCAAGGCGATGGGCTTATTAAAATTGAAATGCATTTTCTGCCGCCGGTTTATGTGACGTGCGAAAATTGCAATGGTCGTCGCTACAATCGTGAGACGTTGGAAATAAATTACAAAGGCATGAACATCGCCGACGTGCTGGACATGACTGTCGATGAAGCGGTGACATTTTTCCGCGCGGTTCCGAAAATTTACGATCCATGTCTTACGCTTGCGGAAGTCGGACTTGGTTATGTCCGCCTCGGTCAATCGGCGACAACATTAAGCGGCGGCGAGGCGCAGCGCATCAAATTGGCGGCAGAGTTGAGCCGCAAAGCCACCGGCCAAACGCTTTACATCCTGGACGAGCCGACGACTGGTTTGCATTTTCACGACGTCGCAAAACTTTTGGAAGTTTTATTCAAATTGCGCGGAACGGGAAACACGCTCGTTGTCATCGAACATAATCTTGATGTCATAAAAACTGCGGATTGGATTATTGATCTCGGTCCCGAAGGCGGTTCTGGCGGTGGAAGAATTGTCGCACAAGGAACACCGGAGACAGTGGCAAAAATTTCTGAGAGCTATACCGGCCAATTTTTGAGTCGAATCCTCACGCCAAATCCGTTAAAAAAAATCGCGTGAGTTTTTCTCAAAATTATTTCGTCTGATTGCCGTGCGTTATTTTCTTCCATTTATATTCTTACTGGGGGTTTGCTTTGCGCCAAAAGTTTCGGCGGCGAGCAAAGCGGAGACGCGCGATTTCAACGCAGCCGTCATTTTGCTCGGAACAAAAATTTATGCTCAAGCCGAACAGGGCTTCGCAAAATTCACAGCGGATCATCCTGAATCCACGAATAAAATCGCAGCGTTTCTTCATCAAGCGCAGTCGCGTTTTTATCAAACAAACTACACGGGGGCGTTGGAACTTTTGCAGCAGCAATTGCCGCAAGCGGGAACGTTGGCGGACGAATATCAATATTGGATCGGGCAGACTTTTTTCCAAAAAAAGGATTATCGCGCGGCGGCGGATGCTTTCTCCGAATTGAATAAAAACTTTCCAAAATCGTTGCATCAACTTGAAGCCTGTTACGATGAAGCGCTGGCGGAATCGAAATTGGAAAGGTGGCCGCGCGTGATCGAATTGTTGCAACCTGTCGGAGGAAAATTTCAGAGTGCGGCGAAAGCTCAAGCCAACAGCAGCTTTGCCGTGAACGGCGATTTGCTTCTGGCGGAAGCGCTCTCCAAACAATCGCGTTTTGCGGAAAGTGAAAAGGCGCTGGCGCAATTGGATGGCCGAACTTTAACGCCGGATGCGAAGTGGCGGCAAATTTTCTTACTCTGCCAGATTCAATTGCAAATGGGGCAACCGGAAATCGCGCTGCAAACCACGACCAATCTTTTGCTCGCCGCGCAAAACGTCAGCGAGCGTCGGCGAATTCCCGAATCTATTTTGTTGCGCGGGGAAGTGTTGGAAAAACTCAACCGATTGCCCGAAGCGATCCAAGTTTATGACCTAAATTTAATCGAAGGCAGCACGAATGTGCCGGTGGATTTGCGGCGGATCTCTCTTTTCAAAACCGTGGAACTGAGTTTGGCGCAGCGGCAAACCACCCATGCAATCCGACGATTGGAAAATTTTGCGGACAAGAATCCCATGGACGCTTCACTGGATTTAGCGTTGCTGGCGCTGGGCGAATTACGTTTGAAAGAATTTGTTTCAGAGAAATTGGACGCGGCGGCTGCCGCGAGCTTATTTGATCAAGCCGTCACCAATTTGAACACGGTGATAACAAATTTTCCGCAGAGCCAGCAGTTGGGAAAAGTTTTTCTCAATCGCGGTTGGTGTTTTTGGATTCAGCAAAAATTTCCAGAAGCAGAGGCTGATTTTTTTCAAGCGACGGCGCGTTTGCCGGTTTCCGAAGATTGCGCCGTCGCCCGTTTCAAATTGGCGGACGCGCAAGTTCAACAAACCAATTACGCGGCGGCGGTGACGAATTATCAATTGCTCATCCAAAATTTTGGCGCGCTGGAGCGGGTGACGAATTCGCTTTTTGAGCCGGCGCTCTTCCAGATCGTGCGAGCGAGTTTGAAAATGGGAAACGATGTGGCCGCGACGAATGCGATGAAGAGATTGCTGGATTGGTTTCCCACCGGTTCCTTCGGCGGCCAAAGTTTGTTGTTGGTGGGAGAAAATCTAAATCGTGCTGGCAAGGAAGCGGAGGCGCGCCATTTGTTTCTCTATTTTCTCCAGCGCTTTCCTGAGTCGCCGCAGGTTGCGGAAATCAAACTGGCGATTGCGCAAACTTACGTGCAGGAAAAAAACTGGACGGCGGCACTGGCGGCTTATGGCGCGTGGGTGACGAATTTTACGAATCACATTTTGTTGCCGCAGGGAGAATTTTCGCGGGCGCTGGTCTTTGACAAAGCAGGCCAGGAAACCAATGCATTCGCTCTCATGACAAATTTTGTGGTGCGCTTTCCGTCAAATAATTTGGCGTCGCTGGCGCAAAACTGGATTGCGGATTTTTTCTGGAATCGCGACGATTTTCGCAACGCGGAAAAAAATTATCAGGAGTTGTATCAGAAGTTTGATCCTGCGCCGGAGTTGGCGTATCAAGCGCGGTTGATGGCGGGGCGCGCCGCGTACGATCGGTTGGATTACACCGAGGCGGCGAAATATTTTGGCGAGTTGATCGGTTTGCTGGACAAGGACACGAATGCGGCGGTCGCGCTGAAAGCGGAAACGTGGTTCGCGCTCGGCGACACGTTGTCGCAGGATTTTTTATCGAATACAAATGAGGCTGTTTTGCGTGACGCGATCACGGCTTTTTCGCGCATCCCAAAAGATTTTTCGACGAACGCACTGGTGCCGCTGGCATGGGGACGGATCGGGGATTGTTATTTTCAATTTGCGGGACGTGACGCGGCGCAAGCAGAGGGTCGTTATAAAAATGCGGCGGAATCTTTCAGCAATGTGGTGGGGAGCGTCGATGCGGATGTCGCGGCGCGAAGTCATGCGGAAGTTTGTCTGGGAAATGTTTGCGGAAAATTGGCGGAAATAAAGTTGGGTTCGGAAAAAAACCGACTGATCGACCGCGCGTTGGAACATTATATGAACGTGGTCACGAGAAAAAATTTGGGAGACGATGAGGCGTTCGATGCACAATGGACTTACGAAGCGGGCATTGCGGCGGCGAAGATTCGGGAAAGTTCAGGAGATTGGGATTCGGCGCTGGAAATTTATAGTTTATTAAAAGAACGATTGCCGACGTTGCAGATCGTTTTAAAAAAGAAAATTGCCGCAGTTCTTTCACACAAGGAAACGGCGAAAAACTAACGGAATTTGACACCTGTTTTTAGTCAATTATCTTAATCGCGTAACAAAAAATATGATCGCACAAAATGAATCGGTTGTCACGGTCACGGAAAATGCCGCCAAGGAAATCAAGGCGATGATCGAGCGTGAAACTGAAAACGTGGGGAAGGGACTTCGCGTTTATGTTGAAGGCGGCGGTTGTTCAGGAATGCAATACGGCATGGTTTTTGATGAAAAACGCGCGGATGACGCTGCGACGGAATTGCACGGGATTTCCGTTTTAGTGGATCCATTCAGCGCAAATTATTTACGCGGTTCCGTGGTGGACTTTTCGGACGCTTTAACTGGAGGCGGTTTTAAAATTACAAATCCTCAAGCCAAACAAAGTTGTGGTTGCGGAAAATCTTTCGAGGCCTAGCAGACAGCAAAGCCGACCAATGCCGTTTCGTGTCATGCGGAACGGCTTTTTATTTTTCTGGCAGATCAATTGAAACCGTGACAGCGGTGGATTTTCCCAACTCGGATATGATTTGAATTTTGCCATCGTGAGCGGCGGTGATCCATTGCGCGATGCTCAAGCCCAAACCGCACCCTTCGACCTCGCTGCTGTGGCTTTCGTCACAGCGAAAAAAACGGTCAAAGACGCGAGGTAAAGCTTCGGAGGAAATACCTTTTCCAGTGTTGATAATTTTTATTTCTGCCGTGTCGTTCTTTTGACGCAACTCAATTTCAACCGTTCCATTTGGAAAATTATACTTGATCGCGTTGTCAGTAAGATTGAGCAGAAGTTGACGCAAGCGATGGCGATCTGCGTCCACGATCAATTCCTCGCAATGCGCAAGGCGAACTTTAATTCCGTGTGGTTGCGCCAAAATTTTTGCGTCTTCATAACTTTCACGAACCAATTCATCGAGACGCACAGACTCCTTTTTTAGTTGAACCTGGCCCGCGTCGGCTTTGGTCAAAAGCGTCAGGCCATTGACAATTTTGGTCAGGCGTTGGATTTCATCCAATTGACTGAGAATGCGTTCGCGATGCGCTTCGGTTAATTTTTCGTCGCGGAGCGCGGTTTCTAATTCACCCTGCATGATGGTGAGAGGGGTTTGAAGTTCGTGAGACGCGTGCAACGTAAATTCTCGAATGCGTTGAAAAGAATCATCGAGCCGGGCAGTCATCGAATTAAAAACGTCCGTGAGTTGATCCAATTCATCACCGTTGCCGGAGCGTCGCAGTGGTTTTCGTAAATTGCGGTCGTTAATTTTTCTAGCGGCTTCGGTGATCGCCGTCACTGGTGACAACGCTTTGTGCATCAGCCACCAACCGCCAGCCAGCCCAAGGATTGCAGCGGGGATTCCGCACAAAACTGCAATTTGCACAACGTCTTCCCAACCATCCTGTTCGGCATCTTCATTATCGACGTCTTTTTGATGGGCGCGCCGCATTTCCCGAGCAAATTCGCGATAAGATAATCCGACGATCAAGAGCGTCGAAGCGCATAAAATCGCGGCATACCAGAGAGTCAATTTCGAGCGGATAGTCATCGCGGTTCCTCTAACATGTATCCAGCGCCGCGAATGGTTTGGAGAAGTTTTGGTTCAACCGTGTCGATTTTTTCGCGCAGTCGCCGAATATAAACATCCACGATATTCGTGCCGGGATCAAAATTGTAATCCCAGACATTTTCTAAAATCGCAGCGCGTCCACAAATGCGTCCGGGAACGCGCATAAGAAATTCGAGTAAGCGATATTCACGCGTGGTGAGTTCGAGCGGTTTGCCAGCGCGACACGCCCGGTGCGTGATGGTGTCGAGACTCAAATCAGCAACTTGAAGCGTGGTTGATTTGGAATCGCCCGCGCGCCGTGCCAAAGCACGAACGCGCGCCACCAGTTCCGCGAGTATAAACGGCTTGGGCAAATAATCGTCGGCGCCAGCATTCAAGCCATCGATGCGCTCGTTGACTTCGCCGCGTGCGGAAAGCAAAAGGAGTGGCGTGTTATTTTTTCTTTCGCGGAGTTGACGCAGCACGCTGAGTCCATCTCGACCGGGCAACATAATGTCGAGAATAATGGCGTCAAAAGTGGTGGTGCTGGTCAAAATCAAAGCGTCATTACCGTTGTGTAAAACTTCCACGACGCAACCCTCGGCTTGCAACGCTTTCCGGATGAAAACCGCAGTTTTCTTTTCATCTTCAACAACGAGAATACGCATATTCTTGCGATTATTTTGTCGGGCTGATCGTGAATTTAGCGAGCTGTTTTAAAGGGGATTATCCGGAAGAAAAAAATAAACGCCGCCGAACTTAATTCGGCGGCGTCGTGCAGTTTAAATAACTATTTGTTTTCTTTTTCCTCTTTCTCTTCCTTTTCTTCTTTTTCCTTGGACTTTTCTTTTGCTTCGTCCGCAGCGCTTTCATGTTTAACCGAAACGATAGCGCCGGTTACGGCGTGAACTTGCACTTCAGTGACACCGCTCGTGCCTGGCTTGGAGATATCAAAGGACCAGATGAGTTTGCCGTGTTCTTTTTCCAATTCACCTTCATTGACGGTTCCGCCTGGAACTTTGGTTAGTGCAATTTTTTGCGCCTGTTCTTTGGAAATTTTAGCTTGGGTTTCCAAGTTTTTATTGCTGGTGCAACCAACCAAAAGACCCGCGACCGCTAGGGAACTGACTATCGTTTTTAATTTCATGAATTGTGTTTAGTTTTTATTTGACCGACGGCGCAAACTAAATCACTGACATTAACGTCAGATGAAGTGCGCATGACAAAATTGTCATTTACGGAGTGGCCACGAGTCAATGGGAACATTGCTGATGATCTGGATGCGCGGTTCGCCTGTCTCGGGCCACTGCGCCACGATGAAAAATTGCGTGGCGTTAGAACCTAATTTTGTTTTCAAAGCCTGAAAATCACTTGCGGCGAGAAGAACCGGTTTTTCTTCGGCCAACAATTTCGCAGCTTCTTCAATCGACGTTTCGGCTTCAAAATTTTTCAGGTAAAAGCGAAGCGGAAATGGACTATCGACGTGTTTGATAGAAACTGATTTTCCAAATTTATTTTCAAGGGTGTGGGCGAAATTTCGTAGCTCGACATTTTCAATCACGCTATGGGTTTTTGCGCGTTGAACGTGGTAGTAAAACGCAACCGCTCCGAGCATTCCAATGGCGCCAATGGCAACCCACAAAGTGAGGATTCGCAAAGAAAGCGACTTGGTGATTCGCGCCAATTCATTTCCGGCCAACAGTGCCGCAGCGGGAACAATGGGAAAGAGCAGTCGCGAACGTTCGTGCCCGCCCACAGAAAATAAAAATAATCCGAAACCGAACCAGCAAAAGAGAAAGCGCTCGAAGCAGCGGGCGCGAGGTTCCACTGCTGGGTATTTCCAAATTCGCCAGAATGCCGCCAGGCTGAAAAGACTCCACGGCCCGAAATCGGACAGAAACCAGAGCGCTGGTTTGTAAAAACCGCCACGGCTTTTGCCATCGCCGGCGGCGTGGCCGACCAGTTCTTGAAAAATCATTTTATCGACAAGCGGCCGTCCAATTTTCCAATAGGACAACGCAAACCAACCGCCCGCGATTAGGAAAAATAAAATAATTCCAGCCAGATGCGAGCCGCGCAGGGAAATTTTTGCATCTCCTTTTTGAAAAAAAATTGCCAGCAATCCGGCGGCGGAAAGAATAATGCCGAGGGGTCCTTTCGTCAGAGTTGCTCCGGCGGCTGCGAGCCAAAACCAAATCCAGCCACGCCCGGTCATCCAGGCTCGAAACGCAGCCATCGCGCCGAGCGTCACAAACAAAGCGAACAGTGCGTCGAAGCGCGCCGTCGCCATTTCATTCACAGCCACGTTCGAGAGAAGATAAATTGATCCGCCTAAAAATCCGGCGCGCCAACCGAATTGGTTTTTGCCTGCAAAAAATATAATCCAACTTAAAAAAACGGCGGCGAGAGCAGAGGGTAAATACAAAGTGAAACGATTGATTTCGCCAGCGAACAAAGTTGCCACCGAAGAGATCCAGCACGACATCGGCGGTTTAGAACAGACCTGTCCATCCGCGTCTTTTTGGCAAATCCAGTTTCCATGACTCACGGCATCGAAGACGTATTCCGACATCCGCTCTTCGTTATTTTGCCCGAGTCGAGGTGGCGCGCTGAGCAGAATAGAAAATAAGGTGACCGAAAATAGAGCCAGCCAGAAAACAATCCATTTTGATGATGGAAAAATGCTGGCGGATGACCCGATGGAATCGCGGCTCCGATCGCTGCCTTGTGCGGGGGAAATCGAATTGGACAAATCCATGGCGAAAACTCTGCCGAAAGAAATGCACCGTGACGACATGATTACGTTTTTGTCATTCTTCGGGCTTGCAGGGGCAGGTTGCGTCGATTGATATTTTCCCCGCGCGCCATGCTCAACCAAAAAACTACATTGAAAAAACCATTTTTTCCGACGCCTAGTTTTGTTTTTGCAATCTTCGCGTTTTTTATTATCAGCTGCGCCAGTCACAAATTTGGAAATCTGTTTGCGGAACAATCCGGGGTGAAAATTAGTCCCGACGGCGAAACGCTTGCGGTAAAAATCAATGGCGAACTGTCCACCAAATATAATTTCACAAATGTTTCGCGTCCGTTTCTTTATCCCATTTATGGGCCGCATCATTTGGGCATGACGCGAAATTGGCCGATGAAAGAAACGCCGGATGAAGAACGCGATCATCCGCATCACCGTTCACTTTGGTTCGCGCACGGGGACATCAATGGCATCGATTTTTGGTCTGAACAGCCGAATGCCGGACGCACTGTGCACGAGAAATTTCTCGAAGTTCGCTCTGGCAAAAATGAAGGCGTGATTAAAACGTCCAACAAATTGGTTTTGAAGGATGGAAAAATTATTGCCACCGACACGCGAGAAATTCGGTTTTATAATTCCACCAATCAAATGATTGATTATGAAATTACGATTCATGCCTCGCATGGCGATTTGATTCTTGGTGATACGAAGGAAGGTTCGATGGCGGTGCGGGTTGCGGAAACGATGCGGCTCACCAAAAATGGCAAACCAGCGGCGGGCCACATCGTGATGAGCACAGGCGTTCGCGATGGCGAAACGTGGGGAAAACGAGCGGCGTGGTGTGATTATACGGACCGGTGGAAGATAAAGTTTTAGGCATCGCTATTTTTGATCATCCAAAAAATCCGCGGCATCCGACCTGGTGGCATGTGCGCGATTATGGATTGTTCGCCGCCAATCCATTTGGAATTCATGACTTTGAGAAAAAAGAAAAAGGCAGTGGCAATCTGACAATTCGCAATGGAAAAAGTGTGACGTTTCGTTATCGAATTTATTTCCATGAAGGCGACGAGAAGCAGGGAAACGTCGCTCAGCTTTACGACGACTTCATCGCGAGCAAAGTTCGGTAATATCTTATAAATTGTGATTGGAAATTTACTTCAACCCGAACTCGTCGAATTGATTCGCCAACGGGACTTCAACGGGCTTCGCGAAATTTTAAAAGAGTTTCCTGCGCCGGATCTCGCGGAAATTTTAACCGATCTTAGCTCTGAGGATGAAGCTGTTTTGCTGCGCATTTTACCGCACGATTTGGCCGCCGATGTTTTTGAACATTTGAGCGTCGAAGAGCAGGAACTGTTAATTCACGCCCTCGGCAATGAACACGTTGCCAATATCCTCAACGAACTTTCTCCGGATGATCGCACGACTCTCTTG
>JBKJOZ010000328.1:0-4494 GCA_046595315.1 Limisphaerales bacterium | reverse complement strand
ATAATTTTTGTCGCTCGCCACCTTCGTTCTGCTAAAAGCCAGCGATGCAAAAAAAATTCCTGCGATGTCTGAACCGTTTTCTTGCGTTCTTATTGCTTTTTGGCGCAACGACATCACCTGCGGTTAACCCCCTTGATTTTAGCGACATTGCAAAACCTGAATTTTTTCCGATTCTTCCCTGGAACAGCTACAATCCGCAAAAACCGCTTGAAAAAGGCACCAACGGTTTGGAGAGCGTCGCGCAATGCAATTTCAATATGGCGCCTTTTGTTCTTCCAAAAGATTTACCGCTTTGCCGAAAACTAGGCCTTGGCGCCATCGTGGTCCTCGATGCGAAAGATGATTTGAAGAAATTTCGCGAGCGCGATTTGGGCGATGACGGAATTGAAAAGTGGGTCGAGCGTGGAATCAAAGCCGCCGGTTCAAGCCGCGCTATCAAAGGTTATTACGTGATGGATGAACCGGGGGTGAAGGACTTTCCCACACTGGCGCGCGCCGTCGCGGCGGTGAAGAAGTATGCGCCAGGGAAACTTGCTTACATCAATCTTTTTCCTGATTACGCCACCATTGGCGCGTCCAATAAATCGCAACTCGGCACGAGCAATTACACAGAATATCTCGAGCGTTTCGTCAACGAAGTGAAACCGCAGGCCCTGAGCTACGACAATTACATGGTGCAGATTTCGCAGGATTTAAAAGATCCTGTCAAAGCTGCGAGCTATTACAAAAACCTGCTCGAAATCCGGCGCGTTGGACTCAAATATAATTTACCCTACCTCAACATTGTTTGCGGCAATCAAATCCGCCCATTTACTCCCATTCCTTCTCCCGCCAATCTCGCGTTCCAAACCTACACGACTCTTGCCGCTGGCTATCGAGGCGTCAGCTGGTTCACCTATTACGAAAGCGGCTATCATTACGCGGCGGTGAGTAAAACTGGCAAACGCTCACTCACATGGGAATACCTTAAAGAAATGAACCGCCAGGTCGCGACGCTCGCGCCCGTGATGAGCCGACTTCGCTCTACCGGCGTTTTCTTTACCGATCCGGCGCCCGTGAAAGACTTGCCCCCGTTGCCCGGTAACACCGTTGAATCGCTTGCATCCTCTGAGCCAATGATGATCGGCGAATTCAAAAATTCAGACGGCCAAATTTACGTCATGATCGTGAACCTGAGTCTTGAGCGCTCGGCTAAATTTACGTTGCAGACTCGCCCAGTGAACCAACCAATAGAAATTGTTTCCGCTGTCGATGGTTCGCTTTCACCTTACGATCCGAAAGCTGGACTTTGGCTGGTTGCGGGTTCTGGCGCGCTGTTGAAAATCGAGAAGTGATTTTATTCCGCTTGGTTCGTCCTCACCAACTTCCAAACATCCGATTCCATGTTGTTGCCGGCAACGACCCAAAGCGCGTTGCTATACCCGAACACGCTGGCGGCGTGACGAGGTTTCCAAGGAATGTTCGGCATTTCTTCCCAAGTCACTCCGTCGCTCGAGGACCAAACATCATTTCCATTGCCGCCTTTTTCGTGGTAACCCCCCAAAATCCACAAACGATTATCAAACACCGCCACGTTGTGATATTCGCGGGGCGACCACGGCGCGGATTTCAGGTGGCAAATCCAATGAATTCCATCAGCGGAACTCCAAACGTCGTTATAGAATTTTCGTTGTGGAACTTCTGGCGTGTCGTAAGTGCCGCCGCCTAAAATCCAGACCCGGCCATTCAAAACTGCGCTCCCTCCGATTAAACCGCGTGGCGGCCAAAAAGGTTCGACGGGAACAACTTTTTTCCAGTGAACCCCGTCATCAGTATTCCAGAGGTCGCGATAAAAAACTTCTTTGGCAGGGGCAAACTGCGGAAGCGTCTGCCCACCCATCACCCATATTTTATTTCTGAAAATAAAGGTGTGTTGCAGAACACGCGGCCCCCATGGAACAGGTTGCCCTAAATTCACGTAATTCCATTTTTTCCCGTCCGTGGAATTCCAAACATCGGATTGGTAATGTCCCTGGATTGGATCACCGCCCAGAATCCACATTTTGTTTTTGTAAATGACATAGCCAGCGGTGTGGCGTCCTTCCCAATCTTTCACTGCATCGAAATCGGCGTGGACAAAAGAATTTGTTTTGATCGATTCCCACAAAAGTCCGTCCACGGATTTCCACACTTCATTATTACAAATCCGGGGGAAATTGTTTTTATCGCGCGGATTCCATCCACCGAGAAGCCACATTTGGTTTTTAAAAACCAACGATCCTGCGCCATCGCGCGGAGCAAAGCGGGCCTGAGCTGTGACTTTAACCCACTGATAAGAATTGGTTTCCGCTCTTACACACGGCTCCGGTTGAAAAATGCAAAGCGACGCCAACAAAATTTCAATGAGGCGTCCGCTGATTTTGGCAAAACGAAAATTAGTTTTCACATTGGCATCGGGAGATGAGGTCTAAGCCGCTTTAAAAAAGACACCGCACTTCGTTAAATTCACGTTCGCAAATTTCCCAGGCAAGGGTTCTCCTCATTTGAAAATCAGGCAGTTAAAAATCATTTCCGCGCTACGTTTAAAAATTACAAACTGAAATTTCTCTCAAGGAAAATTATGAACACTCAAGAAATTGAATCACCCACGTCCGTCCATCGTTTCCCCGAAGGCAAAACGACCACCGCCATCGAACGGAAAACAGCTCAACTACCGTCTGACTTATTTTTATTGGCAGCGGGCGGTTCCATTGCCGCTTCCCTCACTTTAAAAATCATGGGGCGCGATAAAGACGCGCTGTTTGTCGGCCAGTGGGCACCGACATTTCTGTTGATCGGTATTTACAACAAGCTGGTCAAGCTTTTCGGAACTGACCCGCGGAAATCTTGATTGTCTCCGCCAAAAGCTTGCGTGAAGTGTTCGGGCCTAAAATCTTTTTTCGTCCGCGTCGATAAAATCGACAAAGGTTTGGATATCCTCGCGATGTTCCAACCCATTTTCTTTTTTTCGCGTCTGCAAACGCGCTTTCATCGCGTCGTCACCGTCGCGCCCGCGATTTAAAATGAAATCGGCAAAAGTCGTTTTTTCCGCGCCAGTCTTTTGAACATTCTTTAAAACCCAGTCGCAAACTTCGCCGTCAGTGACGCTATTTTTCACGACCGAGATAAAATCTTCAGCGGTGACGCCCGCGGCCTTAAGCCAAGCACCGTCAAATCCTTTGGTGAAATTCTCTGCGTAATCGGGAGACAGTTTTCCTGCGAGGTGCAGGCGGACTTTGTCCACAAACCTCGGTAAATAAACCCAACCCGCCATCGTCTCGCGCGGACTGCGCGGATAAATAATTTTTTCCATGCGCCCATCATCCAACCTGCGACGCGTCTGTCAAACATCGTGATTGAAAGTTTCTCACGCCGTTCCATCTTTACCGCGCGGGACATTTTGAATTTCCACATCAAAAATTATACCGAAAAAAAATAAATTTATGGCAACCAAAAAACGCGATTTCAGCGGCTCACCAGACTTTGTTCAAAATCCTTTTGCTGCCTTGAGTGGAGATGGGTTGCCGTCTGGGCCTGAAATCTTCCACACCGAACCTGGGGAAGCTGCCGCGCCGAAAAAAAATCGCGGGCGCGTGGACATCATTCGTCAGAAAGCGGGGCGCGGCGGCAAGACTGTGACCGTCGTCACTAATTTCATCGGCATCGGTTTACCTGAAAAAGAAAAACTCGCCAAACAAATGCAGAAAGTTTGCGGCGCCGGCGGCACGGTCAAGGATGGTCAGATTGAAATCCAAGGTGATAAGCGCGAGGAAGTTGCGCGCATCCTGAACGAAGCGGGTTTTCGTCCGGTCTTTGCTGGAGGATAAACAACCCACCGCGCGTAATAATTCTTTGAAACTCTGCGGCGCGATTCCATCTTTGCCTCGTGAAACAATTTGATTACGACCTCGCCATCGTGGGTGGAGGAAGCGGCGGTTACGCGGCGGCGCGAACGGCGGCGAACGCGGGATTGAAAGCAGTCGTCATTGAAGGCGGCAAAGAAGTGGGCGGGCTGTGCATTTTGCGGGGATGCATGCCGACAAAAGCGTTGCTCTTTGCGTCGGATGTTTTGCATCTCGCCCGCATCGCAAAAGTTTGGGGACTGAACATTCCGAAAGCCGGTTTTAATTTCGCGAAAGTTATGGCGCGAAAAGATTCACTCATCAAAGAGTTCGCTGATTATCGCCACGATCAACTCAAGGGTGGAAAATTCCATTTCATACGCGCCAAAGCGCGGTTCACCGATTCGCACACGCTCGCTCTCAGCAATGGAAAATCGATCACTGCAAAAAGTTTTATTCTCAGCACTGGCTCGACGATTGCGCCATCGCCCCTGCCCCATTTGAAACAAGTCGGCTGTCTCACGAGCGATGATGCGCTCTCGCTGAAAAAATTACCGAGGTCGTTGATCGTTCTCGGCGGCGGCGCGGTGGCCGTGGAGTTCGCGCAATTTTTTCATCGCTTCGATGTGAAGGT
>JBKJOZ010000197.1:0-9450 GCA_046595315.1 Limisphaerales bacterium | reverse complement strand
TTTTGCGGTGAAGAAAATCGTTGGGCCGGACGTTTGGCGATGGTGTGCAATCGGGTTTACGGGACGCAATCGATTCCCGGTTACTTGGAAAATGGTTCGCCGCCAAAATATGGTTCGGGCGCGGAACAAGTGGTGGCGGGCGTTCACAAAAATCCGGCGAGCAAACAGGCTTGGGTCACGGAGTTGTTGGGCGCGGGTGATATTGACCGAATCATTATTGAATGGCGCAGCATGATGCGGCAAATCGCCCACGCGCCGGAACTGGACTGGCCGCGCTGGCAGGAATTGAAGGGGGCAGCCAAAGCGATTTTGCAGGAAACGGAATCGCCCACGATGACCGACCTGCCGCCGCTCGAATATCTTCAGACCAAACGCATGGATCATCGCCTGATTTTGCGGCGGCATTGATTCTTCCAAAGCCTGACGCGCAACTCCGGTATTCCCCCGATGCAAATAACGATTTCGCCCCGATTGTGACGGCGTGATGAGTGAACTTTACTACTGCACGCAAAAATTAGGATTTATGAGTGCCGTAAAAAATATTCAGATGCCAACGAACGACGAAATTGCGATTTACGCTTATCACCTGTGGGATTCCGAAGGTCGCGCCGAAGGTCGCGATGTGGATTATTGGCTGCAAGCCGAAGCGCATTTGATTGCGGATCGCGAATATGAAGCGGGCTTGTTGAAAAAAAGCCCGATGGCTTTTGAAGTTAAAGCGCCTGAAATTTTTGCGCCCGCAAAAACGACCAAGACGCCCAAAAAACGCTCCGGCCGTTCCGTTCGTGAACCGGCTTACGCGTGATTTATTTCAATATTTAAAAATCTTCTTCGTCAAGGTTTCGCGAAAAGGCGCGTCGGTTTGGACGTGTAACTTCTTGACGCCATTTCTGCGCGTCAGTTAGCTCGTGCACACCGATTATGAACAAATGCGTTGTAGCCTTCCTATTGCTTTTCGTTTCGCTTTCCACCCAATCCGCCGAGCGCCCCAACATTTTGTTCATCATGTCCGACGACCACGCGGCACACGCGATCAGCGCGTACGGCAGCAAGGTTAATAAGACGCCGAACATCGATCGCATTGGCAAAGAAGGAATGCGTTTCAGCAATTGTTTTGTGGTGAATTCGATTTGCACTCCGAGCCGCGCGGCGATTCTCACCGGAAAATATTCCCACATCAATGGCGTGCCGGTTTTTAATCGTTTTGATGGCAGCCAATGGACTGTTGCCAAAGAATTACAAAAATCGGGTTACCACACCGGGATCATTGGCAAGTGGCATTTGCAAAGTGATCCCACTGGTTTCGATTATTGGAATATTCTCCCGGGCCAAGGCAAATATCACGATCCCGATTTGATCGAAATGGGTCAGCGGAAAACGGTGAAAGGTTACGTCACCGACATCCTCACCGATGTGTCGATCGACTTTCTCGAGCATCGGCCGAAAGACAAACCGTTCTTCCTGATGTATCACCACAAAGCGCCGCATCGCCCTTGGGAGCCGGACGAAAAACATGCGAAACAATTTGAGAATTTAAAAATTCCTGAGCCCAAAACGTTTCACGACGATTACAAAAATCGATCGGCGGCGGCTACTGAAGCGGCCATGCGGATTGACCGTGGTCTGACTGAATCAGACGTGAAACAAAAACCGCCGGAAGGATTGAGCGCGGCGGCCTTGAAAAGTTGGAAATACCAACGCTACATGAAAGATTATTTGGCGTGCGTCGCATCGGTGGATGACAACGTCGGGCGCATGTTGGATTACCTCGACAAAAATGGCCTGAGCAAAAATACCATCGTCATCTACACGTCGGACCAGGGATTTTTCCTGGGCGATCACAACTGGTTCGACAAGCGGTTCATGTACGAAGAATCGCTGCGCATGCCGTTTCTGATTCGTTATCCGGAAAAAATTAAATCCGGCAAAGTGAACGATGCGATGATTCTCAATGTTGATTTCGCGCCCACATTCCTCGAATACGCCGGAATCCAACCGCCCAAAGAAATTCAAGGCCACAGCATCGCCCCGCTTTTGCGCGGTGAAAAACCGAAGGACTGGCGCACCTCGATGTATTATCGCTACTACCATTACCCGGCGGATCACAAAGTTCAGCCGCACTACGGCGTGCGCAATGAGCGTTACAAATTGATTTATTTTAATCGCATCAACCAATGGGAATTGTTCGATCTCAAAAAAGATCCGAACGAAATGAAAAGTGTTTATGGAGACTCTAAATATGCCGACGTGCAGGAAAAAATGTTGGCGGAGCTGAATCGCTTGCGCGTCGAACTCAACGATCAGGATCAATTTTCCGACATCCAAAAATAATTATGTGTTACACGTTTTTCATACTTTTTTTTGCGATCGGTTTAGTTGGCTCGACTAGAATTTTCGCTGCGGAAACGGACACCATTCAAATTGCCAAGGCTTACCAAAACGGCGGCCATTATAATCTGGCTGGCTCCGGCACGACCGAGGAAATCCGTTTCAAGAACGAGCGGATTTTGCCAGCAGGAACGAATGGAACTTATTGCAGCGGATTTACTTTTTCGGTCGTGATGCGCGCGGCGGCGAAACGCGGGTTACTGGAAGATAAATCGCCCGAGCAACTTCGCCGATTTCAAAAAGAATGGTACGGCGTGACCGGCGACACTAACAAACAAGCTGGGCCAGCCATGGAAAATTTGAAGATTGGGAAATCCATTTCGTTCAACGAAGCACAGCCGGGCGATTTCATTCAACTCTGGCGCAGCAAGTCCGGGCACAGCGCGGTGTTTCTCACTTGGATCGAGGAAGCCGGAAAAAAAGTCGGCTTTAAATATCGCAGTTCGCAAAAATCCACGGATGGCATTTCGGATAACGTAGAATATTTCAGCGATGTGCCCGGGAAAAAAGGTGGCGTGATTCGCGAACGAATTTATTTCTCGCGGTTAAATTAAAAAAATTGAGCGAGAGAGCGCCTCTACCGGCGTTCTTTTCCGCCAAACATGACGCCGAGCAGCGAACGTGTGACTGCGCCGGTGATGGTCGCCACGAAGATTCGTCAAACCCCAATCCTTTTTGAACGACCTCGATAAATCCTCCTTTTTGTCCATGGGCACGACGCTAAAGCCACGACCCGTTGAGTCAACCAGGTCGACGTATCGGGGTTGGCCTCAGAGCCCTTCGAAATCCGCGAACGGAAGGCGCTGCGCGTAAAATCGCTCGGAAATATCCGATATGGCCTTCAGCAAAAACTTCGCGGGCCTTGTCTCCAGGACGCTGATGCATCGGATAGCGTGAAGGCCACTTGATGGCTGAAGGCGAAAAAAGGGAAGCTGAGGATATGAAAAAAATCCTAATCATCTCACTAGCATCAGTCGCCCTCGTGGCTTGCGATCAACGCAAAGCAGCCATCGAGGATAACAAAGAAGCCACCAAAGACGCGTTGAACAATCAGAAGGACGCGATCAGTGACGCAGCGGGCGCGGCCAAGAAACAGGCCGGAGCGGATGCGGACGCTGAAAAAGCACGTATCGAAGCGCAAAAAGATTCCGCTCAAGCGCAAATTGAAGCGGAAAAAAAGAAAGCGGACGCACAAGCCGAAGCCGACAAAGCCAAAGTGGACGCTCAAAAAGCCAATCCCTGAGTTTTGTCGTGGACCCGGGTTCCTTGCGGAACTCGGGTCTTTTTGCGCTACGGTTAGTGAGCTTCGCCGCCTTTGAGAAATCCGATCAGGTCTGAGAGATCTTGTTTGGACATTGTTTTTTCCAACTCCTGCGGCATGAGCGACAGGCGACCGGTTGAGATGGACGCGATGTTCGCGCGCGGAACGACTTGCTCGAGTCCGAGCGCCATCCGCAAGGTGACGTTCGCCGACGTTTCAGCCGCCAGCAATCCGCTCAAACTTTGCCCATCTTTCGTTTCCACATTGTAAGTCGCGTAGATCGGCATGATCTCGAATTCAGGAACAAGGATGTGCAGCAACAAAACATCGGCGGGCTGGTTGCGAATGCCCGTCAAATCCGGCCCCACGGCTTTTCCTTCGCCGGAAACCACGTGGCAAGAGGTGCAAGTGCGCGTGAAAACGGCGTGACCATTCGTCGAATTTGGCGTCAGCGCCAGAACCGATTTGTAATCTTCGTAAACTTTCATCCGGTCGCCGCTTTGCAAATCTTTGAACAGCGCCGATGCGCGTACGCGGATGGATTCGTCCTTGTGCTTCATCAAATTATTTCTGCGCTCGGGATTGATTGTCCACGGCGGGACGTTGCTACTTTCGATTCCGGTGAGCAACGCTTGCACTAAATTTGTTTGCGCGGTCATTGCGGAAAGAACTGCTTCCCGAACGGCGGGCGTATAACCGTTCCAATGTTCTTTCCGCACGAGAGCCGCGCCGCCGTTGGTTCCGGGCATTTGCGTCAAAGCGCGAACCGCCGCGATTTGAATTTCCGAAGGTTGATTGGGTTCAATCAATTTTTCTAACACGTTCCCGTTAGTGGAAATGTCCGCATGACTTAAGAGGCTGATGGCCGTTAGTCGAAGTTCGAGGGGACGTTTTTCATCCGCTGAAACGACCTCTGCATGGCGAAAAATTTCTTCGACGCGTTTGGGAATCGTTGAAGAATCCAGTGAGACCAAACTCATTAGTTGCGACTTGCCACCGATGTTGCCCTGTCGGTGACGAATCCCGTCAGCAAAACCGCCCAAAAGGGCGAGCTGCCAATCGAGGTCTTTTTCTTTTGTGGAAGAGAGCCAAGGGCTTAAAGCATGGCCAATATTTCTAGCATCAGCTATTAACACCTTTCCTAGTTCGTTGAGAAAAATAATAAAATCCGGATTGGAAACTCTTTTGTCCCGTCTGTCCTCGTGCAAAAGGGATGCGCAAAGCAACGTGCTGCTGGAGTCTTTTACTGATGACAATATCGCCGCTCGCAGCCACCTGTCTGCACAATCGCGCACTGCGATTCTTGACAACGCATAAATCGCCTCAATTTTTTTTGACTCACCGAGAGTTAGGGCGCACTGAAACCGGACGCGTGGATTTTCATCCTCGGAAAGTTCTATGACTTTCTTCTCCAACACCGAAGAATCGGCTAAACGCGGTTCAGCCAATTGAATTCCGTGTTCGCGAACGTTTGAATCCTTGTCCGCAAGCGCAGTGAGAATTTGTTTTTCTTCGAGCGCGCCGAGTCCATCGAGAATCCGCAACGCGTGAACTCGCGCCTCGGGAGTTTTGGCGTTATCGAGCAGAGATTTTAAAATCGGCGCGGCAGATTTGTCCTGCCGTTCGATGAGCAAACGATGCGCGGTCATGCGCCACCAGCGGTTCGGATTATTTAACTCGGCGCAAAGTTCTTTGACGGTGGTGTTGGCTAATCGTAGCGGCGTCTCGGTAGAGCGCCGTTGGCTTTTTTCCAACGAATCAACGGCGCCCTGCCGAGACGCCGCTACAATTCGATAAATGCGCCCTTTGTCTTTTCCACTTTCGAAGTCGGTGATTTTGCGCGTCGCTTCCGGCAAATATTCGGGATGCTCAATTGTTTTGCGATACATGTCGCAGACGTAAAGTGCGCCGTCCGGACCGACGGACAGATTCACCGGGCGAAACCAGTTGTCGGGCGAGGCGAGAAATTCCTGCGTTTCATAAGCGCGTTTGGCTACGAAGGTCGCGTTCGATGTGGAAAGAACGTCGTGATGGATGAGATTTCCAGCCGGCTCGCACGTGAACGAGTTGCCGCGATATTTTTCCGGCAACGCGGCGCCGTCGTAAATCGTGACGCCGCAGGCCGATGTAAAATAGCCCGTGTGCGACGCCGCAGTGGTGATGTTGGCGCTGAGCGGAAAAACTTTGCAGGCCGCGCCGTGATCCGGAATGTCTTGCACGATGTCGGAAGAGGCGAGGTGCGGATTTCGTTTCAGATATTTCAATTGCATCATCACGTGTTGAATGTGGTTGCGATTGGAGCAGGTGAATTTGCGACCAAAGTTGTCAAAGGTTTGGCCGAACTGCGCGGTGCCGGCGGTTTCTTCGATTTCATCTGTGCCGGGTCGAAAACGGCCGTCAACGCGATTAAGAAAAACGGCGGGGCGTCCGGGATGTTCCGGCGAAATCACTTTTGCGGCGGTCAAGCCGCTCGTCAGATAAATCCAATTGTCGATGTTCAACGTGGGATGACTGACGCGAAGTTGCGTCGTGGAAAGATCCTGAAATCCTTTGAAAACGATTTTTTTAACGTCGGCCACGCCATTGCCGTTGGTATCTTTAAAATAGAAAACGTCCGGTGCGCAGGTGACATAAACGCCGCCATTCCACGGCATGACACCGTTGGGAAAGGTGAGCCCTTCCGCAAAAGTGGTGCGCTTGTCGTATTTGCCGTCGCCGTCGGTATCTTCGAGGAGGGCAATTTTTCCGGCGGGCGGATTTCCCTTGGCCGGTCCGACTGGATAGCCGCGATTTTCCGCGACGAACATTTTCCCGGTTTCATCAAAGGCAACGGCGACGGGATTGATGACCAGCGGTTCGGCCGCAACGAGTTCAATTTTTAGGCCGGGCTCCAGCTTGAATGAAGCAATGGCTTGGTCGGGAGTGAGCGGGCCGTCCAGCGCAAATGTTTTTGATGCAAACGAAGCGAGGGAGACGAGGAGGAAAATTTTTTTCATGGGCTGGATTTTCTGAGCGCGATCGAAACTAATTTTTCGCCTCGTGCAAAAGTTTGATGGCGGTTTCGACCAACATTTCGCCGACGCCGGATTTCACGCGCGCGTTGGTGACTTCGTAACTTCCTTCGGTGAATGCTTTTTTTGTCGGCACGTAACTTGGACGATCGTTGCAAATGGACATGACCAAAGTTTTTTTGAAGGGCGAGGCGGCTTTGATGGCGAGCCCGAGATCGGCAAAAATTTCACAGGGCAAACCGACGATGGCGGTGTCGGAATCGAGCCGGAACACTTGAACTTCCATCGGCCAATTCGTCCCTTTTTCCGCGAGATCCAACGTTTTGACTGCTTCGACTTTCATAAAAAATCCGGCGCTGGCATCGCCCAGCTTGGAAATTTTTTCCTTCGCATCGGCTAATTGCGCGGGCGTAATTTCCTGAAGCGGCGCGATAATCTTTCCGCTGCGCACCGCGAAAGACGGTTTTCGAATTGGTTCCGCGTTCGGTAAATTGGCGAGCACCGTTTTTCCGAGAGTGCTCCCAATGCGTTCGGCAACCTCAATCCCTTTGACCGGTTCTTTGACGGCGACATTGATGTGGTTGATATCGCCGCAAGTTCCCACCGCGAAGGCCGAGATATATTTTTGCCCCAGTTTATTGCGCAAGGTTTCCTGAAGAAAATAAGCGTAGTCCGCGCTGTAAAGGGTCCCGCCCACCGTGTCGGAATGCATGGCAAAAACGGTCAGGCCACCGCGCAATTTTTTCTTTGAGTCGCGCACGAGCAACATGCCGACATCGGGATCAATTGGCCCCGCCGCGCGAACAATGTTGGTATTTAATTGCCCCGGGTTCCACGCGACTTTGCCGTTCTTCATGTGATAGCGGCGGTTGAAGGAAAGATTTTCTTGTTTGGCGATGCCTGCTTCGAGTTGTGCGGGTTTGAGTTTTGAGTGCGCTTCGATGAGGACGGCGACTAATTTTTCGACGAGAAAATCGGGGTAATGCACTTTTTCAGTGGGATCTTTGCCGGTTTTTTCCATGGCAATATCGTGGAAATATTTCCAGCGCGTGTCGTCAAAGAGCGGGCCGGTGTGGCTGTGGGTCGCAGAAATTAAAATGTGCGAAACGGGGATGCCGGTTTTTTCGCTGGCTTGCGCGCGAGCCTTGGTCGAAACCCGCAAAGACATTCCTACCAAATCACAGAAAACCATCGCGATTTTTTCGCCGCCTTGTTGCAAGACGATGGCCTTGGCGTGAAGCGGGTCGTGCACTCCAGTGGCGAGGCGTTCGTCAAAATATCCGGCCATCCGTTGGCCGACCGGCGGAGTGATGTCGATTTCGGCGACGCCCGCCCGGATTTCGCTACTCTTGGCCGTGTGGGTTTTTGTGGCACAACCAGAAATTATCAAGCCGATTGAAACGCAAAAAACGAAGAGGGATTTGAGGAAAATGTTTTCCATGAGTTGACCTCACGATGAGTAAGCCACGAGAGAGCGGCAAGCCATTTTTGTGTCTGAAAACAGCGCGAAAAATTTCCATCCGTCGAAGAGCAATTGCAACATTACTTAAAACGTTTCTCAGCTTGACTGTGCGATTGCGCTGTAACCAAAATGCTCAGCATTTCGACCAGATGAAAACCGAGCTGAGTTAATTTTATGCCTAAAACCAAGGTCAAAAAATCCTCCCGTAAAATCGCGCCGAAAAAAATCCTCAAAACCACTGGTAGATCTGCACGGAAAAGCAAAGGTCCCGTCGTCAAACTCAAAAACGTTCTCAGCATCAAGCCGAACGGAAAATCCAACGGACATTCTGGCAATGGTAACGGCAAAGCGAAACTCGCTCCTCCTCCCGCCGCTGTGATTGCGGTTCCAAATATCAAAAGCCAATCCGGCGTGGATTTGACTGAAAAAGTTAAAGAGCTGCTTCGCCTCGCGCAGGAGCAAGGTTATCTGACTTTCAACGACATTACTGAAGCGTTGCCCGAGAACGTCGTGACGCCGGATGACCTCGACGAAATTTACAGCAAGCTTCGCAATCTCGAGGTGGAAATCGTGGATCAAGCCGAAGTGGATCGCGTCAAACAGCCTGAACCGGAAGAGGAAGTTGAAGATAAATCGCGTCTCGATATTCTCGATGATCCGGTTCGCATGTATCTCAAGCAAATGGGCCAGGTGCCATTGCTGACCCGCGAACAGGAAGTGGAAATTTCCAAGCGAATCGAAGACGCGGAAAATGAAGTCAAACGCATCATTTACAGTTTTGGTTTCGCTGGAAAAGAACATATCGCACTCGCCGAAAAATTAATTTCAGAACCGCCCAAGGAGAGATTTGACCGCGTCATCGTCGATAAAAAAATTGAGGGGCGCGAAAATCATCTTAAGGATTTGCGCAAGCTGGTCAAAAATGTCCGCGTCTTCGACCAAAGCGTGGATGAAAAATATGCGTCCTGGCAAAACGGCCCGAGCAAAGCCAAGCGTGAAAAACTCGGTGCCGAATTCAAGAAGCTCGACGACAAATTGCAGCGAAGTTTCGCCAAATTTTTTTACAAACAAAAAGTCATCGAGGAAATGGCGCTCGTGGCTGACAACATCCACGACAAGATTCAACTGAGCTTGCGCGCGATCACGGAGGCCGAGTCCCAGCGGAAATCTGCCCAGCAGCAAACCATCATTCAGTCTGAGCAACGCAAAATTAGAGCGCTCGAAGAATTTGTTCGCATGGAGAACGGCGAATATTTGAAGTCTTATCAGCAGCTCCAACATTTCACGAAAAAAGCGATTCAAGCGAAAACCGAAATGGTGGAAGCCAA
>JBKJOZ010000373.1:0-14303 GCA_046595315.1 Limisphaerales bacterium | reverse complement strand
TTCACCTGCAACGACGGGTGAATTTGTGGTTCCCACGAACGATTCGTCCAACGCACTGCTAATTGCTGTTCTTTATTTTTTGAGTTCATAATCACTCTTTCCAATTCCCGATGATGTTTGTTTTTCCGCCGATTAAAATTTCCGCCCAAATATCATACGACTCCGGATTATGGCGATTGGTCGAAGAGGCGTCGTATCGCCATGGATTAATTTGCCCAGGTTGCAGTTCGACTGGCACAATTAAGACCTGAACATCGCCCGCAATCGCTTTGTGCTGAGCCTCGCTCGCCGCAAAAAATTTCTTGGCGTCTTGCGAATTGGCAATCCCTTCTCTTTTGAAATAAGTATTCACATCAGCGCTCGAAATAGTTTTTCCGTTTGCTGTGAAAAGGCTCGTTCCATCGAAAGTTGCGCCAGCCAATTCATAAAAAAGCTGGTTCGTCGCGGCCGATGGCCTGGTCGAGTCGTCGCTGATTAAATTTCCATTGTCCGGCGGGTAAAAACCGAGCTTGCTTTGATAACTATCGATCACAGTTTCGAGCCGTTCCACTTCAGCACGGACACGATTAATTTTACGCGTCCTCGCGGCTTTGCCAGCCAAATTTGTGACCAACGCCGCAATGATTCCGATGATCGCAATTACAACCAGCAATTCGATCAAGGTGAATGCCCCCGCCCTTTTTGTGTTCATCAATTTCATGTTCTTGTTTTTGCTCATCTCACATCTGCGAGCGGATATTGCCGGTCGTCCGCTGGTCGCGCAATTCCTGTTCCATTCGTTCGCTCAACCATTGTTTGATCATGCTTTGATAATTGAGATAACGAGAACGGGCCAACCGCTTGATGCGCGCGAGCATGCGCGGATCAATCCGCAACGTGATCGTGACGGAATCAGATATTTCACTGCTGGCGGCCACCGCCGATTCCATCAGCCGCACATCAATCCGTGTCTCCGCCCAAAACGCTGCCTCGGCTTCTTCGCGATCAAACATCGGAACTTCGTCCCAATTAGAAATAGAGTTCATATTATTGCGCCAATGTCTGGTTTAGTTTGCGTTGGTAAAAAAATTGTTCCTCCGGCTGAAAAGCGCGGGCGTAAATAACGCGCGCTTGTTTTCCGTTGGTGCGATAAATCGTAAAAATCCCCGTGCCGCTGGCAGAAACTCCGAGGTTAAAATAACGGGCTTGAACGGCAAACCGCTGGGAATCGGGCAAGAGGCGCACGGCAAATGGATCTTCAAACGATTCTTCAATCTCTGGAAGCTTTAGAGAATTATCCAAATTGAACGGCGGGTTGTTCCAGTCAAAATCCATACTTTGTAAATCGTTTAGCCCTGCAAAGTGATTACAATGTATTTACAGAGGTCCGAAAGGTTTGTCAACTGAACAAAAAAAGCCGCCCAAGTGATTGAGCGGCTTTTAAGGAAAATGATTGGTTATTCTTTTTCGCCGGGTTTTTGCCCTTCAGGATCGCCTACGGAATCCATCAGTGCAATCAGCGGAAGGAACAAAGCGATGACAATACTTCCTACAATCACAGCCAGAAAAACAATCATGATCGGTTCAAGCAACGAGGTCATGGCCGCCACTGCATTATCAACTTCTTCGTCATAATTGTCGGCAATCTTCATCAACATTTCCGGCAAGGCCCCGGTTTGTTCACCGACGTCCACCATGCTGATGACCATCGGCGGGAAAACGTTTGAGGCTTCGAGCGGAGCGGTGATCGTTTCGCCTTCTTTGACACTTTCGTGAACAGCGGAAACCGCGTCGCCAATGATCACGTTTCCAGAAGTTTCTTTGACAATGGTCAATGCCTGAAGAATTGGAACACCGCTGCTTACCAGCGTGCCGAGGGTGCGCGTAAATCTTGAAATCGCCACTTTGCTGACCACGGGTCCCAGAACAGGCATGTTTAATTTGAAACGATCAAAAAGTTTTCGACCCATTTTGGTGCGGATAAAAATATTCAGCGCGATGACAAAGACAACCAAAGCACCTGCGGTGAGGAAAAAATGATTCTTAATGGCATCGCTGATTCCCAAGACAAACGCGGTGAACTTAGGCAGTGATTGTCCGTTACCCAAAGTGCCGGCGAAAATTTCTTTAAACTTTGGAACGACCACCACCATCAACACACCCATGATCGTCACCGCCACGACCATAACGGCGATAGGATAAAACATGGCGGCAACCACTTTGCCTTTGATTTTCTGCGCTTTTTCCATGAACTCAGAAAGTCGTTTCAAAACAACTTCGAGGACACCGCCCATTTCGCCTGCCTTCACCATGTTGACGAAGAGGCGATTGAAAACTTTAGGATGTTGTGCAAGCCCTTCCGAAAATGTGCTGCCACCTTCAATCGAAGCAGACAAGTCGCCGAGAATATTTTTCAACGTGATATTTTTTTCCTGCTTTTGCAGAACACGAAGGCCGCGCAAAAGTGGTAAACCGGCCTCAACCAGTGTGGCCAACTGACGGGTGAAAACAGTGAGAACCTTAGATTTAACTTTGCCGCTGAGTCCGGGAATTTTGATCTGGATCCCGCCCGCCTTTTTCGCTTTTCCCCCTTTAGCAACGGGCCCGGCCTTTTTATCAAGTTTCCCCTTATCCACTTCCACGACTTTGGTCGGAAAATACCCCATCTCCTTGATCCGCCCGATCGCCTCATTTTGATTCGCCACTTCGAGCGTTCCCTTGGTTTCCTTCCCCCGTGAATCCATCGCAACGTAATTAAATTTGGGCATAGGATTAGGTGTATTTTACTACTTCTTCTATGGTCGTATCGCTGTCGAAGATACTGCGCAAACCGTCTTCCCGCAAGGTTACCATTCCTAATTCGACTGCCTTTTGCCGGACGACGACGGTAGGTGCGCGTTCATTGATTAAACGACGAATCGGTTCACCCACCACCAGCAATTCGTAAATCCCTTTTCGGCCTTTGTAACCGGTATCATTACACGCCACGCAACCGCGTCCGTAGTAAAAAACTTTATCGCCGATATCATGTGGCGAAAGATTCAAGGTGGAGAGTTGATTTTCCGTTGGCTCAAAAGGCGTGCGGCATTTTTTGCAAGTCGTGCGCACCAATCGCTGCGCGAGGACCGCCATCAGCGTTGATGAAATTAAAAATGGTTCGACGCCCATGTCGATCAGACGCGTCACGGCACCGGGCGCATCATTTGTGTGGAGCGTGCTCAGCACCAAGTGACCGGTCAGAGAAGCTTGAATCGCAATTTGCGACGTTTCCAAATCGCGCATTTCCCCCAGCATGATGACGTCCGGATCTTGACGCAGAAATGACCTCAACGCTTTGCCGAAAGTCATCCCGACGGCTTCGTTTACCGCAACTTGCATGATGCCTTCGATGTCAAATTCAACTGGATCTTCCGCCGTCAACAATTTGGAATCGATGGTGTTGATTTTCCGCAAACAGGAATAAAGCGTGGTGGTTTTTCCGGAACCGGTTGGGCCGGTCACGACGAAAATTCCGTTCGGCTGTTGAATCGCTTCGCCAATATATTCCTGCACCGATTTCGGCAAACCCAGACTGTCGATATCAAGATTAACCGCCGAGCGATCCAAAATACGCAACACGACGGATTCACCGAATTGCGTGGGCAGAGTGGAAACGCGCAAATCGATTTGTTTATTTCCAATCGGCATTGAAATGCGTCCGTCCTGAGGCAAACGGCGTTCGGAAATATTCAAATTCGCCATGACTTTGATGCGCGAAATCACCGGCAATGCCAGATGTTTGGGCGGTGGCGCCATTTCATAAAGTGCCCCGTCCACCCGGTAACGAATTTTAAATTCATCTTCAAACGGCTCGAAGTGAATATCACTGGCGCGATCCTGAACTGCCTGAAACACCACCAGATTTACAAATTTAACGATCGGTGTTTCGTTGGCCAGTTCGGTCAACCCTTGCGTCCCGCTTTCGCCCAGTTCCTCGACTTCTTTGGCAAGGTCGCCATCCGCGCCAAGCTCTTTTAAAATGTCAGAAACACTTTCGTTGCTATCCCCGTAAAATTTGCTGATCGCCTTTTCAATTTCTCCCGGATCAGCCACGACCAATTGAATTTCGCGGCGAGTGATAAAGCCGAGTTCATCAATGATTGCCGGATTGAGCGGATCGCCCAGCGCCACCCGGACCGACGCATCAAAAAGAGCCAGCGGCAAACATTGATACATCCTCGCGATGTTCCCCGGCAAAACCGCCAGCACCTCGGGCGTCATATCTTTTTCCTGAATCTGCACCACTTCGGTTCCAAGATGGTCAGCGATAATCTGCAGTTGCGAATCCCGGTCAATCAGACCGAAGTCGTGCAAAACCGTCCCGAGCGGTTTGCCACTGCGGCTGTGTTCCTGCAAAACCTCCTCGAGTTGCAAGTCGTCGAGCAAATTGCGCTCCTTGATGAGTTCGAGCAATGGATTGGAAACTGCGTCGGACATAAAATAAGTTTACTGCGGGTTCTTGGCGGCCTGCGCCATTTGCGCAGCTTCGAATTCCTGCAATTTAGCGAGAACGGTCTGTGGATCCTGCGCTTTGTTGACCACTTCTTCGCGCGAAATCCAACCTTGTTGATATTTTTCCATTAGAAAACTATCGAGCGTCACCATCCCGTATTTTGCTCCGGTTTGAATGTCGGAATTAATTCGAAATGTTTTGTTATCACGAATTAACGCCGCGATGGCCGGCGTGTTGATCATAATTTCATAAGCCGCCACCCGACCCGGTTTATCCGCTCGGGGCAAAAGCAATTGCGAAATCACCGCCTGCAACACCGTGGAGAGCTGAATGCGAATGGTTTCCTGTTGGTTCATGGGAAACGCGTTCACGATACGATCAATCGTTTTGGCCGCACCAGTAGTGTGCAACGTTCCAAAAACCAAGTGACCCGTTTCCGCAGCGGTCACGGCAGCTTCCATTGTTTCCAGATCGCGCAACTCACCGACCAGAATCACGTCGGGATCCTGACGCAATGCGCGTCGCAGCGCCTCGGCAAAACTCGGCACATCGACATTCACTTCGCGCTGTGTCACGACCGCTTTTTTGTGTTTGTGATAATATTCGATCGGATCCTCAATCGTAATGATATGCGCGTCGTCGCGCTCCTCGTTGATGATATTGATCATCGAAGCGAGCGTCGTCGTTTTTCCTGAGCCAGTCGGGCCAGTCACCAAAACCAGGCCGCGCGGTTTATTGATGAGCGTGCGGATGATCGTTTCCGGCAAACCAATTTGTTCGAGCGTTAATAATCGATTTGGAATCTGCCGGAGAACCATTCCGAAATTTCCTTTTTCTTTGAAAACGCTGACACGGAAACGGGCTGCTTCGCCGAACGCGAATCCGAAATCTGCGCCGCCGTTTTCGCGAACGTGTTGGATGTGGTCTTCCGAAGTAATGCTGCGCATTAATTCTTCCGTGTCCTCCGGTTTCAACTGCGGGCCTTCCACGCGATGCAAAATGCCGTGCAATCGAATCACCGGTGGAACTCCGACGCGGAGATGCAAGTCAGCCGCGCCTTCAGAAACCACCAACTGCAACAAATCAGACATTGAATACGACATAAATTCAGTTCGCTTTAATTTTGAAAATTTGCGTTTCCTTTTTTGCTCAAACTTATTCGGTATCACCGACCGTTGCGCGAATGACTTCTTCCGGAGTCGTCAATCCCGCCAAAACTTTTCGTGCGCCATCTTCGCGCAGAGTTCGCATGCCCATTTCGCGCGCGCGAATCCGCAGCACGGAACTCGGAACGCGATCATAAATTAATTTGCGCGCTTCATCGTCGATCACGAAAACTTCAAACACACCGAAGCGGCCGCGATAACCATTTTTATTGCAATCGCTGCAACCTTTGCCGCGCTTGAACGTCGCACCCTGGACGTTGTTTGGGTCAATATTAAGCGAACGCAATTCCGATTCCGTCGGCTCATACGGTTCTGCGCAACGTTTGCAAATTTTTCTGACGAGTCGTTGCGCCATCAAACAACGCGTTGAAGACGCGACCAAAAACGGTTTCACGCCGATGTCGATCAAACGCGTCACGGCACCCGGAGCGTCGTTCGTATGCAGAGTGGAGAAAACCAAATGACCGGTCAGCGAGGCGTTGATGGCGATGGTCGCCGTTTCCATATCGCGAATTTCCCCCAGCATGATCACGTTGGGCGCTTGGCGAAGCATGGAGCGCAACGCTCTCGCAAAAGTCAGCCCCACCGTCTCACTCACTTGCACCTGGTTGATCCCAGCGAGCAAATATTCAACCGGATCTTCGACCGTAATAATTTTTCGATCCGGACGATTGATAAAATTGAGACACGAATAAAGCGTGGTCGTTTTGCCAGAACCGGTCGGGCCGGTGACGAGCAAAATCCCGTCCGGCAAACCAATCATGCGTTCGAAAGTTTGCTGATCGTCCGTGAAAAATCCCAACTCCGGTAAACCGAGGCGCAAACCTTCCTTGTCCAAAATACGCATCACGATGCTTTCGCCGTGATTGGTCGGGAGGCAGGAAACACGCAAGTCGATCAGCTTGCCGCCCACCTGCGTTTGGATACGTCCGTCCTGCGGAATGCGCCGTTCCGCGATCGACATGTTCGACTGAATTTTCAGACGGCTGATGATCGAAGCCTGCAACCGTTTCGGCGGACTTTTCATTTCGTGCAACACGCCGTCGATTCGATAGCGCACCCGAAAAGTTTTTGCCAACGGTTCCAAATGGATATCAGAAGCGCGCGCTTTGAATGCTTCGACGATCAGGGTGTTGACCAATTTAATAATGGGCGCGTCGGCATCCACCGTGGAACCGTCATCCGCTTTTGTGCCGGCAATCGTCGCCGTATCCACTTCACTTTCAGTGATATCCTGAATTGCTTTGCTGACCGAATCATCCGAAGCGCCGTAATATTTATTGAGCGCCGCATCAATGTCTTCGTCCGTGGCCACACGCAAATCGATGTCGGCACTCAGCGCACGTTGCAAACTGTCAATCGTGTCCAGATCTGAGGGATCACTCAACGCAATCGCCACTGTATTTCCATTTTTAGAAACCGGCACCGCACGATAGCGTTTGGCGATGTGACGCGGCACTGCCGCAATAACGTCGTCGGTCAAACGAAGGTCGCTAAAACTGACGAACTCATAACCAAACTGGCCGGCTTTGGCTTGGGCGACATCGATCGGGCGGATGATTTTTTGTGCGAGGAGTAAGTCCACCACGCCTTCGCCCGTGGACTCAGATTCTTGTCGGATCGGAGCCAACTGTTCGTTGCTCACCAATCCCATATCGACCAATAAATCTATTAAGTAATCGTCTTTTACGGCCACAATTTGCCTTTTGAATCAAAACATTTTCGTGATGGTGAATAAAGTGTATCGGGCGAACCCTCATTGTCAAATGTGGACGAGGTTTTGAACAAAATGTTTCAAAAAATCATCGAACAAAAAACTTTTGGACTATTTTCTTCGCGCTTTTACAGCGGCTTTCGGGCGAGAACTTGGTACTGCGCGCCCGCTGGCGCAGGGGCAATCAAAGGCTCAATCCATCGCAACCAGCTGAGTGCGCGGGGGAAAAGGAAGAGAAAATTTGTGCTCAAAATCTCAAAGCCAGCCGCGCGAACTAAGTGCCGAGCGGTTGGAGGCGAAAGCGTGATGGCGTCGCGATCAAACGGGATCCGGCTCATGACATAGCGGGTGCCGGGATTCCAAGGATTATTTTCCCACAAAGCAAAAATTCCGCCGGGGCGCAGGCTGCGAAAAACGTAATCCACGGCAGCCGAACGCTCAGCCAGCGGGATGTGATGAAAAACACCGTTGCAAAAAACCAAATCCATTTGCGCGGACGGCGTGTATTCTTTCAGCGGGGAAAACTGTATCCGAGATGAAGCATGATCGCGTCGCGCCACGCTCAGTAATCCTTCGGAAACATCGACACCTAAAACTTTTTGCGCCTTCAGATTTTCCAGCAAATATGGCGTAGCCTGACCGGTGCCGCAGCCGAAATCCATCACTGCGCTCGGGGTCACACAAATTTTTTGCAGACATTGCGCGAGCCATGCCACCCTGCCCTGCGCGAAAAAATCTTTATTTTCGCCCGACACAGAAATTCCCTGCGCCAGCGCTTGATCGTAGTTTGCGGCATATTGATCAAACTCAGGATTGGGCTGAGGTGTGTTCATCGCCGGCGGAGTCCAAGAATGCTGACAAAGAAGCTGGAGAGAATCGTTTGAAATCCGATGGCAGCCAGCGTCACGCCTGGGACAACGAGGCGCATGGTGTGCGCGTACTCCAGCCGGCCAAATTCCACTTCACGCCATTGCCAAAAGGCGGCGCAGAGCAAACCGATTCCAAAAATAAAAGCGAGCACTCCGAAGATGAGGCCGCGTTCCAGATTCATTAATTTGTAAAAACGGGTAAAGCTGGGATTTTCTGGCAGCATGCCTTCGTTGACCGCGAACGTTTTTGTAAAGATGCCGAACAAAACGGCTTGATAGCCCATCAGCAAAGCAAGGCTGGCGCAGAGCAGCGTGTGGGCATCGAAGGTCGCGCCGCCGATGGTTACGCCGGGCAGCGCGAGCGCGTAGCCGAGGAGTCCGAGAAAAATCAGCAGCAGCCCCGGCTGTACGAACAACCAGCGCGGACTAAAAAAAAGATAAAGCCGCAACGTCCGCCAGCCGTCGCGAATGGTGCGCAAGTGTGGCGTGCGCGTGATACGACCGTCCTTATGCAACGTGATTGGAACCTCGGCAGTCTTTACGCGAAAGAGACCTGATTTCAAAATCATCTCTGTGGCGAATTCCATGCCCGTACAGCGTAAATCCAAACGCTCGAATAATTCTTTACGGAACGCGCGCATCCCACAATAAGCATCGTGGATTGGGGCGTGAAACATACAGCGCGCCATCAGCGAGAAACCGGGATTACCGATCCAGCGGTGAGACCATGGCATCGCTCCGGATTTCACCGTGCCACCGCCAGCAGGCAGCCGACATCCTTGCACGAGTTCAAAACCTTCGCGGAGTTTGGCCAAAAATTTTGGCGCTTCGAGCAAATCGTAGCTGTCGTCCGCATCAGCCATCAGGACAAATTTTCCGCGGGCCGCAGAAATTCCCGCCATGAGAGCATTGCCGTAACCTTTGGCGGTCACGTTGATGACGCGTGCGCCGAGTTTGGCCGCAAGTTCGGGACAGCCATCCGTGCTGCCGTTATCGGCCACAATAATTTCGCCGTTGATGTCATGTTCGCGCAAAGCTTGTTGCGCTTTGCGAATACAAACTTCAAGCGTCTCAGCCTCGTTCAAACAAGGCATGACGATGGAAAATTCCACGGGCGAATTATCGTTGGGTGCAGTCAGCATTACCTTGAATTGTATCGTGAATTTTTATGATGAGTAAAGATTGTTTGTCCTGTGGTTTTCACCCCGCGCTCAAAGGTCGTCCGCGCGATGGGAACCAACGGTCGCGCAAACGCAGCATAGGAAATTCAACAAGCATCGACATCGCAATGCCGAAAGCAATTGATCCGAAAACATACGTTGCAAAATAAACAAACCAGTTGCGCTCGGCTTTAACTGGACCGGCCAGCAACGGAACAGCCCACACCATGATGACGACGTGCCACAAATAAATGGAATACGAATGGGAACCGACAAAGGCGATGGCTTTCGGAAGCGCGCGATCTGGAATCTTGATTGCCAACATGGAAACAAGCAGACACGCGCTGCCGACATAAAACAAAGTCAATCCGTATGTGTAAATCCAGGGCGTTTTTTTCAGCACGAAACAAAACGCCGGGGTCAGCATGGCTAATCCCATGGGCAACAACACCCAACGCCAGCGTCGCGCCCACGCCATGAATTTTTCCGGATACGTGTGATAAAAATAGGAAATAAAAACGCCGCAAAAAAGCGAGTCAATGCGCAGATGCGTTGGATTGAAATGCGTTCGATCATCGAACTGCGGCAAGAGATGAGCGGTGATTAACCGTGCGGCAAGGCAGATAATCGCCAGCGCGAAAAACAGGGTCGGCACAACGCGAAATGGATGCGTTCCACCGCGCAATTTCCAAAGCGCGAATAAAAAAATGGCGAGGAAAAAATAAAAATGTTCTTCGACGGCCAGCGACCAGGTGTGTCCCCAGATGCCGGGTAAATAGTTTTGCACGAAAAGAAACTCGTTCTTTACCGCAAGCGGTTTGAAATGGTCTCGCCGAAAAATAAAAACGGACAAAGGGATCATCATGAACAGCCAGAACGACGGATAAATTTTGAAGCCGCGACGAACCAGAAAATCTTTCGCGGAAATAGCGCCGCATTTTTCGTGCTCGCGAAATAACAAACCGGAGACGAGAAATCCGCTCAACACAAAAAATAAATCCACGCCGATCCAACCCCCCGTTTCCCACTTGCCCGTGAGCCAGTGCAGTAGCGGACTCACACGCTCCGGGCAGCCGTCCATGTGCCGTCCAAGAACCAGCACAACGGCAATCGCGCGCAGAATATCAATGGCGGTGGAGCGCTTCATTGGCTCGTGGCGACGAACGCCGGATTCTCCAGCACGATCAAGCCGGGCGCGAAATTTACTGGGGCGCGCCCGCGAATTTTTCCAATCACACGCATCGCAAGCTGGCGGAAAAAAATATTTTCGCCGGGAATTTCCGCCACTTTGCGCCAGCCGTCTTTCATTTTTGTTTTCCATTTTTCCGGCTGAGTCTGTGCGGAAAAAACGGCGTAGTGCGCTTCGCAAGAGGCGAGCAATCGCGCGCCGGGCAAATGCGGCATTAATTTAACAGTGCCCGTGCGCCCCAGGTCGTTCGCGTATGAAATTTTTATGGTGTCTGCGGAAAAGTTTTGCGCCGCGCGGATGCCAAAATAAACGAACGGTTCAGCGGTGGTAAAAGCCGCGTTGTATTCCGAATTTGCGAAGCGTTGATGCGCGAAAAGTTTCACGCGGCCAAGGTCGAGCGACGCGCCGAGTAACCCGCTTGCAATGAGTGCCGAAACAGCGATGCCTCGCCACAAATTTGAATGCAATTCCAGTAACCAGACTGAGAGGAGCGCAAGGCATGGAATTGTGAGAAGGGATAAATAACGCGGGTCACGTTGCAGCGGCACCCAACCCGCTGGCGTGGTGGTGCCCCACGAAAGCCAGACAAAACCGACGAGCAGCCACAACACGAGAGGCCTTGGTAAACGCCGATAAGCCATCACGGCTACGATAATTCCAGCGAGCAGGAACAGCCCCAATTCGTGACTGCTGAACAGATGCAAAATTGGCGTGCGCAAAAATCCTCCGTCATTGGCGGCGTCTTCCAGCAGCTGCCCTTTGGAATGAAGAATGGCGTCAAGGCGGTAGTGCCAATTGGCGGCGGTGATTTGATAAAGGACGAATTCGCCGCCAAGGATCAAAAGGGACGGCAGAATCGTCCATAACATTTTAGGTCGCCGCCAGCGACCAGCTTGCCACCAAAGTGCGAGATAAATGGGGCCAGCCATGATGACGGTTTCGCGGCAAAGCCAGCTCAGCCCAAACCAAAGCGAAGCGAGCGCGTAGTCGCGAGCGCGATCGGTTTGCAGGGCCCGATACCAAAACCAAAGGCTAAATGCGCCTAGCAATCCGCTCCAAAGGTCAACGAAGAGGATGCCGGAATATAAAATATTCAGCGGGAAAAAAACTGCCAACCAAGCCGCCAGCCGCGCGGCCTTTTCAGACGTGAATTGCCGCGCAATGAAAAAAGTAAATGCCACCTCCAGCAGACCGCCAATCAAAGTGAAGACGTAGGGCACCCAAAGTTTTAGACCAAATATTTTAATCAGAAGCACGCAGGGGAGGATGAAACCAAGCCGTGTATGCCAGTGAGTTTGGACAGGAGGCCATGAATCGTCGAGGCCGGTGGCGATGATCTGCATCCAATAGTTCACATCGTCCGCCAGCGAGACGGCGTGGGAAAAAAAACTTCGCACCAGCAATGCGACCGCAAGGCAAGGCAGCAAAAAAATTAAATCATTGCGCCAGCTGGAGCGCGGGTTTTCAGGGTTCGCCATAAAACAGGGTTCGGGCGAATCTAACAGAAGAACTTCCCGCACATCAATTAAATCAAATCATTTCAAAGCGAGACTCGGTTTAAACTTGTTCCATCGTTCCCGAATCCGCAAAATCCCACCGCATGATTGCCAATCCCCTGCTCGATTTTGTTTTGTCGAATTTATGTCTTCAAGCGAGGTTTTTTAAATAAGCCTCCCGAATCCACATCCGGCAATGTAAAAGCGAAATGCTGTTCAACAGTTACACCTTCTGGCTGTTCTTCGCGCTGGTGGCGATTCTTTACCGCTTCCTTCCTCATCGCGGACAAAACTACCTGCTGCTGGCTGCAAGCTATGTCTTTTACGGCTTTTGGGATTGGCGTTTTCTTTTTCTGCTGCTTTTTTCCACAACCTTTGATTTCACGGCGGGGTTGCTGATTGCTCGATCTACAGGATACAAGCGAAAATTGATCCTGGTCAGTTCGATGGCAACCAGCCTGACGCTTCTCGGATTTTTTAAATACTTCGGTTTTTTTGCCAGAGAATTAACCGCGCTGTTGCAGCACCTGGGTTTAAATATTCCGGCACCCGCGCTGCACATTATTTTGCCGGTAGGAATTTCCTTCTACACGTTTCAAACCATGAGTTACGCGATTGACGTTTATCGCGGCGACACTCAACCGGTCCGTAATTTTTTCAACTTCGCCCTCTACGTTTCCTTTTTTCCGCAACTCGTGGCCGGCCCAATTGAACGATCCTCGCATCTCGTGCCACAAATCGTCCAGCCGCGCCGCCATCGCGCCGAAGATTTTCGCGAAGGCCTTTATCATGTGCTGATCGGTTTATTCAAAAAAATTGTGGTGGCCGACAACATGGCGTTCTTTGCTGCGGCCACTTTTCAAACGCCGCTCAACCAAATGGCCCCACTCGATTGCCTCGTCGGAATTTATGCTTTTGCGTTTCAAATTTACGGCGATTTTTCCGGTTACAGTTCCATTGCCCAAGGCGTGGCCAAATGGCTCGGCTTCGATTTGATGTTTAACTTTCGACATCCCTACTTCGCCACATCGCCTAGCGATTTCTGGAAGCGTTGGCACATCAGCCTTTCCAGTTGGTTGCGTGATTATCTCTACATTCCGCTGGGTGGAAGCCGCCAGGGCCGCTGGAAAACGTACCGCAATCTTTTGCTCACCATGTTGCTCGGCGGCATTTGGCACGGGGCGAACTGGACTTTTGTAGCGTGGGGACTTTTACACGGCATTTTGCTTTGCGCGCACCGGCTCACTTTGAGAGAGAACACGATGACACCACTTCCCCAGCCCAACCGCTTGGTTCATTTGGCCAAAATGCTAGTCATGTTTCATTGTGTTTGCCTCGGCTGGCTTTTCTTTCGCGCGGAATCGGTTCACCAAGCCGCTCAAATGCTCGCTACCTTTGGAACGAGGTGGCACGTGACTGAGTTCTCACAATTTACATTGGGGAGCATGGCATTTTATATTTTGCCTTTGCTCGCGTTTGAATGGTGGGTTGAAAAAAAAGGAGACCTTCTTGTGCTGACAAAATGCCATTGGCCAGTGCGCGCGGCCGTTTATATTTACATGGCGCTGATGCTTTTTTTCTTTCCGTCACCAGTGCAAAATGAATTCATCTACTTTCAATTTTAAGACCGAAGCAAAGGTGATCGCACTGGTGCTTCTGGCGCTCCTCGCCTGTGAACTGGCGCTCCGCAAATTTGAAACTTCGCTTTCGCTCGATCTACAGCACATTCGCTCACTCCCCACGCTCGCGAAAAATTTATCGAAGGGCGAAGGTTTGCGGATTCTTTTTCTCGGCAATTCGTTCACCCGCGTCAGCGTAAATCCTGAAGTTTTCGTGCGCGAAATGAAGCGGCACGGGTTTGGAAACATTACCGTCGGTAGCGCGCATCCCGATGGCACTCGTATCAACGAATGGTATTACGCCTTCAAAACGTATTTTGCGGAACCGCGATTGCTACCCGATTTATTGGTGGTTGTCACAGGCCGTGCGCATCTGGTGGATCTGCCGATTGATCCCAGCACCATGGGCGCCTACTTTTTTAAGAACGGAGATCTGCGACGTTTTCTCGCCGACCGCACCAACAGTATTGACGATAAAATAGAAATGCTGCTTGCACATTATTCGGCTGTTTACGCCTGTCGGCGACGCATCGAGCCACGGGTATTCACGGTAATCATTCCGCACTATCAACAATGCATCCAACGAATCAATGAATCACACACGCCCGGCCGTTCCACT
>JBKJOZ010000087.1:0-9683 GCA_046595315.1 Limisphaerales bacterium | reverse complement strand
GTGGACCCCGACTTCGTCGCGGCTGTTGTTGTATTCGCCGGAGCGCAGTTTGCTTTGTTTCACCTCTTGTGAGGCTGGCAAATCCCACTGATAACCGAAATCGACCGCATATTGGCCGCGTTCAAAACCAACTCCAGCGGTGACGGTATGTTCCGAAATGGCTGCGGTCAGCGGCGTCAACGTTTTGTCCGGTACGGGACTTTTTCCGTAGGAATAGCCGCCACGTAAAAAAAGATTTTCGCACAGCGCAAATTCCAAACCAGCGCGGTAAACGAAACGATCTTTCCAATCGAGCGGCACCGAGTCGTTCAGCGCGGTGGAGCCTGCGACGGAATTAACGGCGGCACTGCTGCCGTGTCTAAGTTTCACAGGTAAATTGTCGAACGCATCGCCCCAGTTGATCCAGTCCACTTGCCCAATGAACCGCAGACGTGAATGTGCTTTCCACGATACACCGCCACTAATCATCTGTGGAAATGTGTTCACCACTTCTGCGTCGTAATGAAATGGAAGACTTGCCACGCCGAACTGCGCGCCCGCGTCGCCGGAAGCATCGCCGCGACTGTGAACGCGCGTCTCACTTTTGTAGCTCAAACCAAATTGCACCTCGTCGCAGGGACGAAAAAGAAATCCGGCCAGCGCATTCCAGCCATAGCCGCTGGTGTTTAAATCGAGGAGTGTTTTCGCGCCGCGCAACGCCGGTTGTGTTTGAAAAATGTAGGGCGCTTGCAAAGTGTTCTGGTTGTAAATCAATCCGAGATTTGCGCCGAACGACAATTTATCGTTGAACCGAATTCCTGCTCCTAGCGATGAGCGCAGAATAATAATTTCAGATTTGTGATGTCGCCGACCGTAGGAAGTGGTTCCTCCTAAACCGCCGGGCGGATCGGTATAAGTCCAGTCGGCAGACAAAAGCGCATCAGGCACGAACGCCAGGCCAAGTGAAATGGGACTGTCGCCGAGCGGCATGGCAAAGGCGGCTTCCGGTGCAAAGCCGAGGGAAGAATCGAGTTTACCCCCGAAATTTGGAGATTTACTAAAACGTCCGCTGGCGGCGGCCGCTACAAAACCTAAATCCAGCGTGGGTTCCTTTAGAAATCCAAGCCCCGCCGGATTGGCGGCCATGGCTCCAAGCGCGTCCTCTGCCCAGGCGACATCCGCGCCACCGAGTGACATGGCGCGTCCGCCAATACCGTTGCGATAAATTCCATTGGCGTGCCCGTTGCAGGCAAAAAGGATCGCGGTAAAAATAATTATTGAAAATGCGATCTGCTGGAGAGGCCTCCGGTCGCGAATTATTTTTTGCAACATGTCTTTTTATGAAAACCAAATAAACGGTCAACGCGCGAGATTTTTCTAATCCTAATACTCGCGCTACACATGGCAATTGCGCCGGAATTCCATGCCGTGTAATCTTGGGCAATCTTTGAGCTTAATTTTGCCAATTTAAAGGAATGAAAGGAATTATTTTCAACCTGCTCAACGAGGTCGTTCAGGAGCAACATGGAGAGAAAACCTGGGACGCGTTGTTAGAATCTTCCGGGTTGGACGGAGTTTACACTTCGCTGGGAAATTATCCCGATGAAGATTTAACGAAGCTTGTGTCTGCTGCTTCCGCCGCGCTGGAATTGCCGCCAAATGACATTGTGCGCTGGTTCGGACGCAAAGCGCTGCCCCGGTTAGCCCAACGCTATCCAAAATTTTTCACACCGCACACTTCGACACGTTCATTTATTCTCACCCTGAATTCCATTATCCATCCCGAAGTGCGCAAACTTTACCCCGGTGCGGAAGTGCCCATGTTTGATTTCGACACTTCCTCGCCCGACGTTTTAGTAATGGGTTACACATCGAAGCGAAAATTGTGCGCGTTGGCGGAAGGTTTCGTGGAAAGTGCCGCTGCCCATTTCAATGAAACCGTCGCCATCAAACATCCACGCTGCATGCACCGTGGTGACGAGAAATGTGTTGTGCATTTCAGCTTCAATAAAATTGCACCTTGAGCGATGTCTGACTCCCCCGAACAAATCGAAGCGCAATTGGTTTTCCTGAAGCGGCAATTCGAACGCGAACGCAAATCTCGTCTCGAAGCCGAAGCCATCAGCGAACAGGTTTTGCGCGGCCTCTACGACAAGCAGCGCGAAATCGAATTGCTTTTGTCTATCGCCGACGCCGCCAATGACGCCATCAGCATTGAAGATGTTTTGCAACTTACGCTCAATCAGGTTTGCAATTTTACGGGCTGGCCGATAGGTCACGCATTTTTGGCATCGGAAGAAACGCCGGCGGAACTTGTGTCCACAAAATTGTGGCACTTGGGAGACCCAAAACGGTTTTCGACATTTCGGGAGATCACAGAAAAAATGGGTTTTGTTTCTGGATCGGGATTACCGGGTCGCGTGTTGGCCACTGGCAAACCGGCCTGGGTCATGGATGTGCGTGCCGACACCAATTTTCCGCGACGCGACTTGGCGCAAAAACTCGGCATCTGTGCCGGATTTGCTTTTCCAGTTTTGATCGGAACCAGCGTTGCCGCAGTTCTGGAATTTTTTTCCGAAGAAACCCTGGAACCCAATGCCTCGTTGTTAGAAATCATGCGGCATCTTGGTTCCCAACTCGGGCGGGTGGTTGAACGCCAGCGCTCGCAGCGGGAGTTATTACGCAGCGAAGCGTATTTCCGAAGACTCACTGACAATTCTTTGGACCTGATCACGATACTTGATGCCGACGGCACCATCCGTTATGAGAGTAATGCCATCACTGAAGTGCTCGGCTATTCTCCCGAAGAATATCGCGGAAAAAATGCGTTTCAATTTGTCCATCCCGAGGATTTGCCCGAAGTGAGCGAGGCGTTCAAGTTGGCCTTGGAACAACACGGGAATACGCCACTGCTAAATTTTCGTTTTCACCACAAGGACGGTTCATGGCGAGTTCTTGAAGGCGTCGGCAACAATTTGCTCAGCGACCCTGTTGTTGCAGGAATTGTTTTCAATTCCCGCGACGTCACTGAACGAATCCGACTTGAGGAACAATTCCGGCAATCGCAAAAAGTGCAAGCCATCGGACAATTGGCCGGCGGTGTGGCGCACGATTTCAATAACATTTTGACCGCCATCATCGGCTATTGCGAACTCATGATGAAACGCCTTCCGCCAGGTGAATTACTTTTCAACAACGCCACGGAAATCAAAAAAGCTGCAGTGCGCGCCGCTGGATTAACCCGTCAATTGCTCGCTTTCAGCCGTAAACAACTGTTGCAACCAAAAGTCCTGGACCTAAATGCCGTGGTCACTGACATGGACAAAATGTTGCGGCGCCTGCTGGGTGAACAAATTGATTTTGTTACCATTGCACATCCCTCACTTGGGCGTGTCAAAGCCGACCCCGGCCAGATCGAACAAGTTTTAATGAACCTCGCCGTCAATGCGCGGGACGCGATGCCAGAAGGCGGTAAACTCACTATCGAAACTGACAACGTCACTCTCGACCCTTCTTACGCGAAACAGCGTTCCGAAGTCATTCCTGGTGACCACGTCATGCTGGCCGTCAGCGACAACGGCTCAGGCATGACCGCCGAAGTTCAAGTCCGTTTATTCGAGCCCTTTTTCACAACCAAGGAGCCTGGCAAGGGAACCGGTCTCGGTCTAGCCACCTGTCACGGCATCGTCAAACAAAGCGGCGGACACATCGCCGTTTACAGCGAACTGGGGCGCGGAACCACCTTTAAAGTTTTTCTACCACGCGTTGCCGATGCGATGGAAGAAATAGTCAAACCCGAAACTCCCACCGAAACACCCGGTGGAAGAGAAACGGTTCTGCTGGTTGAAGATGAACCGATGCTGCGCGAACTCGGACTCCTGATTTTAGGCGATTTGGGCTATCGCGTCTTCGCGGCAGACAATGGGGTATATGCGCTTCGTTTTTTCCAGGAAAATGCGGAAGAAAAAATTGATGTCGTCATCAGCGACGTGATCATGCCGGAAATGGGCGGTAAAGAACTGGCTGATCGCCTAAAAGAAATTTCACCGACCACAAAAGTAATCTTTTGCTCCGGCTACACTCAGGACGCTATCGCGCGTGACGGCGTGCTCGACCCTGGGGTCGCCTTCATTCAAAAACCTTACACGGTCGATATATTAGCCCGGAAAGTCCGTGAAGTTTTGAAAAAATAATCCCTGCCTAAACCACATCAATTTGGACAAAAAGAACGCGAGGCATTACACCTCGCGTTTTATCTAAATTTAGTTCCCAACTTAGCGGCGAAATTGCATCGGTGCGGCTTGCGGCATTTCGTGAGCGCACGGTTGGTTGGTCGGTGCATCCGGCGTCCGCTCGTTGGCACCCACCAAATTGTTCGCCAAAAGATACGATTCCACCTCTTCTCCACTGATGTCAGGAAGCATCTGCCCGTTGACTTCAACGCAGGGGCTGAGCATTTGTCCGCTCTTTACGATCATTTCCTGGCGTTGAACGGGATCATTGATGATGTCCCGGTCTTCGAACGGCAATTCGTATTTTTTCATAATTGCACGGACACCCTGACTCCAGCCACAGGAAGGTTTGAGATAAGCGATAATCTTCGGTTTGTTCATAAATAAAAAGCTACGTTAAAATGCCATAGCAAAAATCAACTTCAAGGTTTTATGTCTTTCTGTCACGAAGCGATAGGAATCAACTCATCGCGAGCACGCATTCAAAATTCATTGCGGTTTTGTAATTTCAAATTGAGCCACCACGGCGCGGTGTTGCCCGGGTTGGCGCGGCTCCACTCGACATGAAACCGGGTGGGAATTGTTTCCTGCAAATAAATAATCCAGTCGCAACCACGGCCCAAAAAGGCTCAGGAAGTTTCCGGCGGTGCTCGGGAACGTAAAACCATAGCCGCGACCTTTTGCACCGAATGCATCAGTTAATTGCGAGTGAAACAGGTCCCAAATGTAGCCGTTGGCTGGCATATTAAAATCGCCGACCACCAGAAACGGCCGTTTTTCTCGTCGCAACAATTCCATCAAACCACGCGCTAATCTAATTCGCGCTTCAAAAAATTCCGCACATGATTTCCGTGTCTCCTTTGAATAAATTCCCCCGCCACCGATTGCCTCCGCAAGAAAACCGCGACCCCGCAACTTGATAAATTCCGGCCGCGGCGTCGGCATGTGAATGTTATAGATCACCAGCGCCTGCCCATCGTATTCGAGTTCGTACCACGCACCAATCGAACGGCTACCATAACGGAGTTCGGATAATAATCCGGAATCTTGAATCGGAAATCTGCTCACCAAAACATATTCGTCCAAGGTCGCAACAGAGCGATCCGGATATTGGATACTCAAGGAATGCCCCCTTTGCCCTGCGTCCTGCAAGGCGATGACATCGGGTTTCTCCCTTTCCAAAAACGCGGTCAAGGTCCGGAATTTTCGTTCTCCGATGTTGGCCGTGACCACCGCCAAACCAGCTTCATTTTTATCCGTCGAAAATGACCAGCAAAAATCGAGATAAATGAAACAGATCAGCAGGGTCGCGGCTAGGGTGATCCCGCAAAGAGCCGGACGAAAAATTAAATGAAAGGGCGAAAGCAAGAGAAACGGCACGAGCCAAAGAACGCCGGGAACAAAAAGTAAAATGCTTAAAAGCCAATTACGCTCCCCCCACCAACCGAGGGCGAACAGCGTAATAACCAGAAACACGAAATACGCCACCGTAACGATGGTTAGGCCTTTGCGAAAATTGCGCGAAAATTGGGCGATGCGTCCGTCTGAATTTTTCCGTTCTTCAAGAATTTTTTCCAGCCAAGCGAAACAACGCTCGAGAACAGGTTGGGAATCGTGCGTGGGCTGCATTTTCTAAATGTATTTTAAGAACTCTTTTCACGAATGAAACGTAAAATTATTTCTTACGACCGCGATGCCTCTCGCCTTGCTTTCCGAAAACGCAATTCCTAGCCTAACCGCTCCCATGAAAATCAGCATTTTCGGACTCGGCTATGTTGGCGCAGTAACAGCCGGCTGCCTGACCCAACAAGGCCACAGCGTGGTTGGCGTTGATGTTTCCCAACCAAAAGTCGATTCCCTAAATCGTGGCGAAGCTCCCATTATTGAACCTGGTTTGGAACAGCTTTTGCGCAGTGCCAAAGAAAAACAATTACTGCGCGCGACGACAGATTCGTCCGAAGCGGTTGGGCAAACGGACGCCTCGCTGGTTTGCGTTGGAACTCCTTCGGCTCATTCCGGCGCGCTTGATCTGCGTTTTGTCCAACAAGTCACAAAACAAATTACTGAAGCGATTCGTGCGCATTCAAAAAATCACATCCTGATTTTTCGCAGCACAATGTTACCCGGCAGCACAGAAAAAATTATTAAAGAATATTGCGGCGACCTCATCGAATCAGGACGGCTGAAAGTTTTTTATTACCCCGAATTTTTACGTGAAGGAACGGCGGTGGAAGATTTCTTGAATCCATCGCTGGCAGTTGTTGGCACGCGCGGAGCAGATCGTCCCGCTGAAGAATTGATGCAACAACTTTTCGGTGCGCAAACATCGGTCGTAAATTGGAACACGGCAGAGATGGTCAAATATGCCTGCAACGCGTTTCACGCTGCAAAAATTACGTTCGCCAATGAAATTGGGCGGCTCGGAAAACAACTTCAGATTGATTCCGGCGCGGTGATGTCCCTGCTTTGCCAAGATACAAAACTGAACCTCTCGCCCTACTATTTGCGTCCCGGAAATCCTTTTGGCGGCTCCTGTTTACCGAAAGATGTTCGCGCCATCAACCACTGCGCGCGTCAGTTCGGAATTTCGTTGCCGCTCCTGGAAAATCTTTTGCCGAGCAACGAGCAACATTTGCGCAACCTCCTTCAGTTAATCGAAAATTCCGGCAAGACTGAAATCGTGATTCTAGGTTTGTCGTTCAAATCAAACACCGACGATTTGCGAGAAAGTCCAATGGTCGATGTCGCCCAAACTTTGTTGGGTCGCGGCCATCAAGTGCGGATTTACGATCCGCAATTAAATCTCGCGCAACTCGTTGGCAGCAACAAACGGGTGATCGACACGAAAATGCCGCACCTCGCCTCGTTATTGAAAAATGATTTGGAATCTGCGCTTGGTAAAAGCGGATTGATCATCGCGGCGCAACGTTGCGCCGACGTCGCCGAAATTTCCAAATTGTTGACCGCTCAGCATCACATCATTGACGTAAACGGCTGGCCCGATTTGCGAAAACTTCCGTGCAGTTACGAAGGTTTTTGTTGGTAAATTATTTTTCCAAAGTTACATCGCCGCCAACGATTCGTTCCAGTCGTCCGTGCTCCGTTCGGACCAACAGCGCGCCATCCGAATCCAGTGATTCGGCGCGACCTTGAATGGAACGGTCTCCAATATGAATGACCACGTTGCGTCCGAGCGTCACACAGCGTTCTTCCCATTCATCGGCGAGGCTCTCGAATTGCCCCGCGCAAATTCTCGCGTAATCCGCATCCAATTCATTGATAATCGCCGCCGCCAGTTCCGCGCGATTGATGGCAACGCCCGCTTCAATTTTTAATGAGGTCGCAATTTTGCGCACGTCCGCTGGAAATTCGCTGCTGGTTAAATTCACATCGACGCCAATTCCCAAAATCAAATATTTGACGTGATCCAGCTCGGCAGAAAGTTCGGTTAAAATTCCCGCAACTTTTTTCCCACGAATCCAAATGTCATTCGGCCATTTAATTTCGGGCAAGAGATTGCTCTGCGAACGAATCGCGCGCGCCAATGCGGTTGCGGCGGCAACGGTCAACTGAGTGGCCGCTTGCGGTCGAAGATCGGGCCGCAGCAAAACAGAAAACCAAAGCCCTTTTTTCGCTGGCGAAATCCATTTGCGTCCGAGGCGCCCCCTGCCCTTGGTTTGGGTCTCAGCAAAAACAACCACACCTTCCTTCACACCGTCGCGGGCCAATTTTTCAATAATGTCATTGGTTGAAGTTGTTTCCTGGAAAACACGAATGTCGCGCCCAACCACTTTCACGTTCGGCAAACGAGAGCGCAAATCATCAGCGTGCAAAACATCGGGGACACTTACGAGTTGGTAGCCAAGATGCGGACTCGCCTGGATGTCATAACCGAGTGAGCGCAACTCCTCGATACGCGCCCAAATCGCAGCGCGGCTCACGCCCAGTTTTTGCGAAAGCTCCGCGCCGGAAACAAAACCGTTTTTCGAACTGCGCAGTGCCGTTAAAATTTCAGCATCAAGAGAAAGTTTCAAAATTCAAAATCCAAAGCGATATCCACGGCGCGAGCCGAATGAGTCAGCGCGCCGACCGAAATAAAATCGACTCCCGTCTCGGCAATCCCTCGCACCGTTTGTAAATTTACGCCGCCGCTTGCTTCAAGTTTTGCGCGACCATTGACCATTTTTACCGCCGCACGCAGTTCGTCGAGCGTCATGTTGTCGAGAAGAATGATGTCCGCCCCAGCGCCAAAAGCCTGTTGAACTTGTTCCAACGTGTCGGCTTCCACTTCCACTTTTAGTTGCGGAAATTTTTCGCGCGCACGCCGCACGGCTGCCTCAATCGCATTTGGCTTTTCGTTTCGCAAGGCGACCAAATGATTGTCTTTAATCAAAACCATGTCGAACAAACCGATGCGATGATTTTGTCCACCGCCACAAGCGACCGCATATTTTTCAAGCAACCGTAAACCGGGCGTCGTCTTGCGCGTGTCCAAAATTTTCGTGCGCGTTCCTTTGACGGCTTCGACGAATTGAGCGGTCAATGTCGCGATGCCGGAAAGCCGTTGCGCAAAGTTCAACGCGACTCGCTCAGCCGTGAGAATAGCGCGGGCTGAACCTTTAATTTCCAAAAGTGATTCGCCTTTTGCAACCCGCGTTCCGTCAGACGACTTTTTTTCGATTAACAACTTTGGAGAAATTTCCTGAAAAACCAATCCCGCTAAATGCAGTCCGCAAACCATCAAAGATTCGCGCGCCACCATTTTTGCGGTTGCTAAAACATCCTCAGGAACCGTTGCCAAAGTTGTGACGTCCCCGCTGCCGACGTCTTCAGCCAACGAAGTTTGAACAAGGCGGCGGAGTTCGTTTTCAGGAGGCAATTGCATCTCGGCAAAACGTAAGAGCGTGTCCCACAATTGAAAAACAAAAAGTTTCCTAGACAAAAAATAGATTCAGCCGCGTCATCAACAAAAGCATGGCTGCGCCTCACAATCTGGAACGTCTTTACGACGCACATTCGCAAGCGCTCTTTGCCTTTCTTTTGAACTTCACTCGCAACGAAGCCGACACCCGCGATTTGCTTCAGGAAATTTTCATCAAGCTTGCGCGCCAAACCGATTTGCTCAAAGGCGTCCGCGAAGAACGAGCGTTTCTCATCCGGCTCGCTCACAATTGTGCGATTGATTTGATGCGACGACGTGGCACGCGTGAAAAAAATTACGCACAACTCGCCGAGGAATTCAGTTCCATTTTCGCTACCAACCTTGATCCAGATGAACAATCGTTTCGCGAAGAATTGGCAAATGCGCTGGGTAAATTGCCGACGGATCAACGCGTAGTCGTTCATCTGAAGCTGTGGGAAGGATTAACTTTTGAAGCAATTGCAGATGCGTTGGAAATTCCGCCCAACACGGCCGCGAGCCGCTTTCGCTACGGCTTAGACAAATTGCGCGAGCGGCTGCGTCCACTTTAC
>JBKJOZ010000056.1:0-3392 GCA_046595315.1 Limisphaerales bacterium | reverse complement strand
CCGGCACGCGCAATTTCTCAACGAGATAGGCCGATTCGCCGAGTTGAAATGTCGCCGGATTTTTTTTGCTCGGATTGTGGAAAACCGTTTGGCCATGCAAGCCGACGAGCTGCGCTTTAATTTTTCCTCGCGCTGCGTGCTCGGCATAAAAACGTCCAAGGTCGTGATGCAACTGACAGAATTCCCAGCTCTTCAAATCACCGCGCGCGGCTTCGTGCAATTGGTGACGCAGTTCCCTAGGAAAATCTGCCGTCCAAAGTTCGCGCAGTTCGATTCGTTTTTCGGAGACCGAGCAAAGTGCGAAATCCACGCTGTCGATGCTGGTGCCGGACATGATGCCGAGGACGTTCATTGAATAATTTTTAGCTGCGGATGATACGGATGGCACGGATTAAAAATACAAATTGTCCGTGAATTCCGTGTCAGCCGTAGCTAAAAAGCTCTCCATGAAACGTTCGCTTATTTTCTTTTCTCTCCTGATCGCATTGCGCGTCGTTGGCGCGGAGTCGCAGCAAGTCGCCGATCAACTCATTTCCGCCACGACAAATTCCGGGTTCGCTTACGACCGACTCGCCTTGTTGTGCGACAAATTTGGGCCGCGTTTCAGCGGAACAACTAATCTGGAAATGGCGATTGACTGGATTCTCGCCGAGATGAAAAAGGACGGACTGGAAAATGTGCACGGCGAAGAAGTGATGATTCCGCATTGGGTTCGAGGTGAGGAGTCGGTTGAATTGTTTTCGCCACGTCCACAGAAACTCGCCATGCTTGGCTTGGGCGGCAGCGTCGCCACGTCAAAAGATGGAATTACCGCGGAAGTTTTGGTCGTGAAAAGTTTTCAGGATTTGCGCAACCGAACCGCCGAAGCCAAAGGCAAAATTGTTTTATTCAACGAACCCTTCACCGTTTATCACGACACGGTTTTGATCCGTTCACGCGGCGCGATGGAAGCGGCGAAGGCGGGTGCGGTCGCGAGCCTGATTCGTTCGGTCACACCGTTCTCATTGAACACGCCACACACCGGGACAATGCGTTACACCAACGCGCTGCCGAAAATTCCGCACGCCGCGATCACAATCGAAGCCGCCGAAATGTTGCAACGCATGTCAGATCGCGGTGAAAAAATTGTAGTTCGGCTGAAGATGGAAGCGAAAATTTTGCCCGATGTAAAATCGCGGAATATCATCGGCGAAATTGTCGGGCGCGAAAAGCCTGAAGAAATCGTCATCGTCAGTGGCCACATTGATTCGTGGGACGTGGGGCAGGGTGCGATGGACGATGGCGGCGGTTGCATCGCGGCGTGGGAAGCGGTACGGCAGATGCACAAACTAGGGCTGCGCCCGCGTCGCACCATTCGCGTTGTCCTCTGGGTAAATGAAGAAAATGGGATCGCTGGGGCAAAGGCGTATCGCGAGGCGCACAAAAAAGAATTACCCAATCACGTTTTAGCCATCGAATGTGACGACGGCGTTTTCAAACCGACCAGTTTTGCGTTCAGCGGCAGCGCCGCTGCAACGAATCAACTCAACGAAGTCGCAAAATTACTCCAGAAAATTGCGCCGATGAAAATCATATCCGGCGCAGGTGGCGCGGATATTTCGCAACTCGAATCCGACGGAGTTCCATTGATGGATCTGATCGTCGATTCCACAAAATATTTTTGGTATCACCACACCGACGCGGACACGATGGATGTTATTAACAAGGATGAATTGAATCAGTGTGTCGCCGCCATGGCGGTGATGTCGCATGAAGTGGCCAACTTTCCAGAGCGGTTGCCGCGATGATTGCGAGTTGAACGGTCCATTAAATTCATATCTCATCAGACTTAATTCTAATGACAAAAACATCCGATCAATTGACTCCAAATAGTGCCGCCCGTTTGCTCCGATGGTTTTTCTGCGCGTGGGTCGCTGCTCTGGTTTTCTATAATTTTTCCGAGAACACGGTAGATCCTGATTTGTGGGGACACGCTCTTTTTGGGCAGGAAATGATAGCCAGCCACAACTTGGATAAAACTGAACCTTACGCGTGGACAGCCAATCGCGGACCATGGATCAATCACGAAGTTTTGGCGGAAGTGGCACTCGGAGCATCCCATCTTTGGCTCGGGGGAACCGGCATCTGGCTGCTCACCGTGTTGACCGGTTTGGTGACATTTACCATCGCCCTTCGCCTCGGTTCGCAAACTCTCAAAGGCAGCAGTCGCGCGCTCCCGTGGGCAGTGGGTGCGCTGGCGGTTGTAGAAATTGCTTTTGGCTTCGCGGCGCGCCCGCAAATTTTTACCGCCCTCTCATTGACCCTTTTGATTTGGTTACTACGAAAAATTCACAACAGAAAACTGGTTTGGGCAGTCGCATTGCCAATTTTGTTTTTGCTCTGGATCAATACCCACGGCGGCGCGCTGGCTGGAATTGTTTTGCTGTTTGGCGCAGCGGGTGCATCCACGCTCCAATTCATTTGGAACAAAAAAAATCGGACGCCGAAAAATATTTCCGGCGCTCAACCCTCGACCATCGGCCCTCGGCTGCTCATTACAATTTGGGTCTCGTTCGCCATCTCGCTTGCCGCGCTTTTCTGCAATCCGTGGGGCGCAGAACTGGTTCGTTGGCTGGTTGCCAGTGTTTCCTGGTATCGACCGGAAATCGCAGAATGGAATCCGCCCAAGCTCGGATGGGATCACGGTCCCATGTTTATTTTAGTCGCGATTGCTGCGATTGCCTTTTTGTTTTCGCGCCGCCGAAAAATGCTTTGGGAAGTAGGTTTCTGTTGCGTGTTAGCGGTCATTGCGCTTCGTTCCGTGCGACACACCCCGCTCTTTTCCATTGCGGCGCTCGCCATTATTCCACCGCATCTCGCGGACGTGTTGATCCGATTTCAGGAACATTTTGAACGATTGAAAGAATTATTCAGTCGCGTTGTGGTGCAACGTCTCGCCTCGGTCGTGCTCGCAATTGCGGCTGCGGCCACGATTTACGCGTCACTGACGATTCGCAAAGAACATCCGTTCACGATGGAAGCGCCGCGCGATCAATATCCGGTCGGCGCGGTGAATTTCATTCGTGAACACGAAATCAAGGGAAACATGCTCGCGTTTTTCGATTGGGGCGAAATGGTTCTGTGGCAATTGCCGGATTGCTCGCCGTCAATTGATGGCCGGCTTGATACCTGTTATTCGCGCAAACTGATTGCGGCGCACTGGAATTTTTACAACGGCGAGCGTCTTGATTTGGATGTGCTGGATATTTCGCGCGCTGATCTGGCACTGCTCCCGGCAAAACTTGTGGGCACTTACAATCTTTCGCAAACGCCCGGATGGAAAGTGATTTACACAGATCCGCTTGCGACAATTTTGGTTCGCGATGCAGAACGATTTCCGAAACTGGCCGGGA
>JBKJOZ010000375.1:0-23573 GCA_046595315.1 Limisphaerales bacterium | reverse complement strand
GTCAAAGCGATTCAGGTTTTGGACATCGACGGCGATGGTCGCGAAGATTTGTTGCTCGTCAATTGGGACAGTCCAAACCCATTTCGTTTTCGCCTGCAAAATTCCGAGGGCCAGCTTGGGCCGGAAATTCACTTCGCCCTACCTGCGATCCGTTCCTATTGGCCCGATGATCTGGATGGCGATCACAAAACGGAAATTATGACCATCGCGCAAAATTCCGGACGCGCGCAAATTTCCAATTTCACTTTGAAACCGGCGGACCCGTTGCACGGCGATTTAAAGCAGGGCCAATTTCAGGTTTTTCCTTTAAGCAAAACAAGTCGGGCGCGCCGGGGAATTTTATGGGCAGACATCAATCAGGATAAATTGGCTGATTTACTGGTGAGCGAACCAGATAGCGGCCAGCTCGCGGTTTATTTTCAAAAAGCCGACGGCTCGCTGTCATCGGTTAAAAGATTTCCGACGCTGACGGGGGTGAGCGATTTGACCGTGGCGGACTGGGATGGCGATGGCGTCGCGGAAATTTTTCTGCTCAGCGCCGAGGAGCGCCAAGTAGGCATTACGCATCTCGACAAAAACGGGCGGATTCCATTTCCGACTATTCTTCCGTTGGAAGGCAAGCCACTCGCCATCACGGTCGGCTCAATCGAGCCGCACTCCAAGCCGACGCTCGCCGTGATTCTTGAGCAGGAAAATCGCCGTGTTTTGGTCACGCGAACGGCGGACGAAAAAGTTCGCACGCAGCGGCTGAACGAGAGTTTCAAATCCAACCCCAGTTCGCTCGCAATTCACGATGTGAATCAGGACGGTTTTCCCGACATCGTCGTTTTAGTTCCGTACGAAAAAATTAAAGTGTTGTTGCAGGTTCCCGGGAAAAGTTTTGACGAGCAAGATATCGTGCCGCCCGGCGGTTCCGTCGAGCAGCCGTGGTTGAGCGCGGCCGATGTGGATGGTGACGGAAAATCCGAATTACTCCTGGCGCAAAAAAATTTCCTGCGCGCAGTTGTTTTGAAATCCGATACGCAAAACAAAGGTGCTGCCACGCGCCCGTCGTGGGCTTTTATGGTCAAAGAACAGATCAATGGCACCTCCAGCAATTCACGGATTGTTGCCGCAACGCCACTGGCCAATGGCACGAATCGAATTCCCCTGCTGTTCTTGCTCGATGCGGAACGCAAGGCGCTCACGCTGTGCGAACGCGACAAAGCCGGCGTGTGGCAAGTGATCAGAAATGTTTTTTTACCAGTGACTGATTTTGCCGAGTTGCAAAATATCGGCCTGAAATCCACGAATGCGAACAGCATCGCGTTTCTCGGAAATAATTCTGTGGCGTGGATGAAATTGAGCGGCCAGAAGTGGGAATTCACCGAACTCGACGGCTATGAAACGCCGATCAAAGACGCACGCCTCAATGACGTGATTTCGGGAGATTTGAATAACGATGGGCGCAAAGACCTGGTGTTTTTGGAGACGGCCCGAAATTACGTGGATGTAGTCATGTTCGAGCCGCCGCATCAATTAGTTCCCGCCAATCGCTGGCCGGTCTTTGAGGAAAGAACTTTTCGCTCGCGCCGCAACGATTTTGCCGAACCGCGCGAAGCCGTCGTGGCCGATGTCACCGGCGACGGCAAAAATGATTTGATCGTCCTCGTCCACGACCGGCTGCTGGTTTACCCGCAGGAGTGACGGTTGGTTACTTCTTCAACAGCGGCGGCGTCGGTTCAAAAAACTTCATCGTAAAACCGTTGGCGTTAAAATTACCGCCATAAACCGAGAAGTGAAAATATTTTGAAACGCTTTCAAACGGCGGCAGTAACGAAAAATCCGCCCACTCGTTAATCTTTTTTTCTTCCTCCGGCGTCTTGGCTTTCATCGCCGGATTTTTCATCAAGTCGGATAAATTTACGCTTTCATTTTTCAATGCCGTGAACGTCCCGCGCATCGATTCGCTTTGATTATTATAGCCAAACAGACCGAGGCCAGTGCCGCCCACTTTTTCCGCGGCCTCGTTGAATCCGACAATTTCCGTGAGCGCTTTTGGTTTGGATTCGGTACTCCGTAAATATTCTTCCAACATCGGCACCGAAGTGGAAAGCGCGAGGTAACCGCCACTGGCTGAAAAATTGAAATTGCGTTCCAGCGCTTTTGGATCAGAAGCCGTCAGGGAAGTAGGAGGAACCGTAAAAATTTTGCGCCCCAGAAAATCGCGCTCCTTGATCGGTCCGGGAGCGAGAAGCGACATTCCTACTTTGACGCCATTGGCAAGTTTTTCGGGATTGGCGGAGCCGAGCAGATAAATGGAGGGCGGCGAATTCAATTCGGCGAGAGTCGCAGTGGCTGGTTTGCGTTGATAATTAATCAAATCGTCACCCAGATTTCCCAGCAGCTCTTTTTTCAAATCAAAATTCGGATCTTTATCTTTACCCGCCGATTCAAAAATCAGTTTGAACGCGCCTCCGACGGCCGGAGACATTTCGGTCAGCATCGTTTCAAGACCGGTCCATGCTTTCGGCAAATTTAAACGCCAGCGCGTAAATTTCGTCACGTCCGCCGGCACAAACACCGGCGGATTTGCCTCCTTGGTTTCCGCGACCAACATTTTAAAAAGCCCCTGGCGGCTCGCTTCAGGAATTCCAAGTGCAAGTTGCATCGTGGCTCCTTCTGCGGCGGAGCGGTAACTGAACGCAATTGTTTTCAGCCCGCCAATTCCAGTGGACGACGCAATTTTATCCAACTTCGGCATGAGTGGATTTTCGGAGGGTGCGCCCGCTGTTTCGCGCAGAAAAACATCCACGAATGGTTTCACATGGAACCAGGCGTAAAACGGCGCCTCACGAAACATCGAATTGTGATTCGCCTCGTAAGCCGCTTCCTCGCTCAAAGACGGTGCCAAACCGCCGGTTTGATGGACCAGGATTTTTTCAATGACCTTGGCGGAACTTCCGACGAGCAACAACGAGCCCGATTGACCCACCAGAATTTCCAGTTTGCGCCCAGGAGTTTTTTGTTCCGCCTCGGCTTTGGTGCGCGGGAAAACTTTTTCAAAAATGTTGGCGAACGCGTCCGTCGAAGTAATCAACGTGGTGAATTCGAGATCGCGAATTTTCTCCGCTTTAATCTGTTTTCCGGAATCGATCCAATTCTTTTTCAACTTGGCTAAATTGGTTTTCAGCGCAGCGGTTTTGTCTTTGGCATCGAGCAACAAAATCCATGCGGGCGCGGCGTTGGTTTTTCCCTCCCAACCATTTTGTGTGACGGCAAAAGTAATCTGGCCCTGTGCCAGTTCTTCGTAATCGGAAAATTTCATCCCAAATTCTTTTTCCAGCGGCATGACGAGTTCTGCCGTGATTTTGCTCACGAATTTGTCTTTGAACGCCTTCATTGAGGGATCGTTCCAGATCTGGCCCTGTGGGGAAGTTTTCAAGGTGGTGCGAAATTTTACGACGTCTGGAATGCTCAGCAAAACGAGCGTGTCATTTGGTAAAAGTTTTTCGGGCGATGGCACTTGCGCCTTCGCTGAAACGGCCCATGCCAAAAGCGCGGCGGCCAGCAGGAATTGTTTTTTCATGGTTGATTGAATGCAGAACGTGCGAAATCCAAAAACGGAATTATTTCTGTGCGGAAAATTGAGCGCGACTCGGTGGTTCGAGGTAGCGGAACGGATTGCTGGGATTGTCGTTGTCGTACGCAAAGGCATCGCGGTGATTGAGGAAAAATTTCACCGCTTCAATCGGGATGGCAAAACCGAGGCCTTCGCCGAAGGTGATTTTCATATTGGTCACGCCGATGACTTCGCCGCGAAGATTGAAGAGGGGACCGCCACTGTTGCCCGGATTAATTTGTGCGGTGGTTTGCAAATAAAGATCACCCTGCATCTCGCGGGTTTTGGTGCTGACAATTCCCTCGGTGACGGTGCGTTCGAGGCCGAGCGGGCTGCCGATGGCAAAAACGCGTTCGCCGACCGAAAGAATTTCCGAATCGCCGAGCGACACCCGCGCGAACTTCGGCATCTCTTTGTCTTCAATTTTCAGCAACGCCAGATCTTGAAATTTATTGATCGCGATAATTTTTACATTTTTGTAACTGCGTCGGTTGAGGTCGCCATTTTTCTGGTGATAAACTTCCACCGAAATTTGCGTTTCACCTTCGATCACGTGAAAATTTGTAATTAAAAATCCTTCTTCGTTGATGATGAATCCTGAGCCGAGTCCGCCCGGAGTGCGAACCTGCACCACGGATTCGCCAAGTTGATTGACCAGTTCCCGCACGGTTCGTTCCGGCGGCGGTTTTACTGAAGTCGTGAACATGCCCGGCTTGGTTTCCAACGGGCGAATTTCAAGGACTGGAGAAGCGGCGGGCTTTAGCGCAGGCGTGACGGAATCAGTTTGAAGAATTTTCAGGATTTGATTCCGTGGAATAACGAGCGTGGTATAGCCAATATCGACCACGACTTGATCGCGTTTTTCCGTCAGGATTTTTCCCGTCACCGACGCCTTGTCTTTCAATTGAATCGTGGCTGCGCCACAAAATTGGGTGCTGGCGAACAGGACGCAAAATAAACTCAAAATTCGCATAGGAGAAATGATAGCCTCGTGCGCCCAATTGACAAGCTGCGCCTCCCGAAGGTTCAGTTCTTTTTTGAGAAAAGTTTCTTCAGCTCAATCCAATCGCTCGGTGTGTTGATATTGAGAAAATTTGATTGGAAGGCGCGGCCCGGTCGAAATTTATTGGCGCGGCTTTTTTTCGCGAGAATTTGAATCGAAAACTGTTTCTTCAGAATCAACTGTTCGATCATCGGCAACGCATCCTGACGCAACAGAAATGGAAAGGCGGCTCTATGGTTAATCCAACTAAAAACGGGCGAACCGTTGGCGCGAAAAAGTTCGAGCAATTTTTGCAAAAGCGTTTCGGAAACTTGCGGCATGTCGCAAGCCAGAAAGAGAATTGCTTCAGCCCTTGACGTTTTGAGCGCGGTGTAAATGCCACCGAGCGGGCCGCAGCGTGGAACCAGATCGCGTCGGATAATTCGTGCGGGAAGTTCTAAAGTTTTTGCCGTGGCACGGATGTGCGCCAAAAAACTTTTCCCGCCGAGGCGCAATTTCGCTTTGTCAGAACCCATTCGCAAACTGAGTCCGCCGGCAAGAATACAAATTTCAATTTCTTCGGTTCTGGGGGGCAGTTTCGGGGTGCGGGCCTGCGTCAGTGCATTCATGAAAATTCAGTTGCTACATGGCCGAACTTTGCTAGTTTGCAAAGCCCTTTCGTCAGAATATTGGATTCTGCAAGGGTGAAACGGCCTTCAAATCTGTCTTCGTGTGAAGTCGGGCGGCCACAATAACATTAAAAACAATCCCGTTTTCCGCGGGATGGCTCAGGAAAATTTCCGGGTCTTTAACAAAAGGAAATATGATTAGTATTGGCGTAAAAGAACTATTGGATGCTGGCGTTCATTTCGGACACCAGACAAAGCGTTGGAACCCGAAGATGAAACCGTTCATTTTCGATGCTCGTAACGGCATTCACATCATCGACCTCAGCAAAACCCTCTCGCAACTCGAAGCCGCTTGCAACTTTTTGCAACAAACGGTAGCAAAAGGTGGAAACATTTTGTTTGTCGGCACGAAAAAACAAGCCCAGGAAGCGATTAAGGAATCGGCTAAATCCTGCGGACAACTTTACATCACGGAACGCTGGCTCGGCGGAACGTTGACCAATTATCAGACGGTCAAAAAATCCATCGCTCGCATGAAACAGATCGAGAAGATGGAATCCGACGGCAGCATCAATCAATACGGAAAACAAGAACAAGCCGTTTATCGTCGCGAAGCCACGCGCTTGTTCAAGAACCTCGACGGTATCCGGGTGATGGACAAATATCCTTCCGCGATGTTCGTCGTGGACATCAAGCGCGAACACAATGCGATCGCCGAAGCGCGCCGTTTGAAAATTCCGATCGTCGCGATTGTCGATACGAATTGTAACCCTGATTTGATCGACTACCCGATTCCCGCAAACGACGACGCGATTCGCTCCGTTCGTGTAATTTTGGCAACTGTGGTTCAAACCATCGTTCAGGCCAAAGCGGAATTTGATTCCAAACATGCGCGCCGCAAATCGGACGAAGCAGCAGCCAAGGAAGCGGCGGCGTCTCCGACACCGGCGACAACTGAGGCTCCTGCTGAAACCGCTGTCACGGCTTAACCAGACTTTAAGCGGAATGCCGAAATTTTTTTCGCATTCCGCTTTTTTATTTTTAACAAGAAAGAGAATTTATGGCTGAAATTACTGCTGCCTCAGTGGGCAAGCTGCGCGAAATGACCAATGCCGGCTTGATGGATTGCAAAAAAGCGTTGACCGAAGCCAATGGCGATATTGAAGCCGCCGTTGAGCTTTTGCGAAAACGGGGTGCTGCTTCCGCCGCGAAAAAAGCGACGCGCGATGCCAACGAAGGTGTCATCGCTCAACACATTCAACCGGGCGCAAAAGTTGGCGTGATGGTGGAAGTGAATTGTGAAACCGATTTTGTGGCGCGCAACGAGACGTTCCGTGCGTTCTGCGACGGAGTGGCAAAAAAAATCGCGACGAATCCCAACATCGATTTGGAAGCGGATCGCACCGCCCAAGTCGGCAAGATCGGCGAGAACATCAAGATTTCCCGTTTCAAACGTTTGGAAGTGACCGGCAACGGACTGGTCGCCGCCTATATTCACACCGGCGCGAAAGTCGGTGTGCTGGTGGAAGTGGGCGCGGGCAAAGAGCAAACGGTCGCTAATGAAGATTTCAAACAACTCGTGCGCGACATCACTTTGCAAATCGCCGCCGGACATCCGTTAGTGGTTTCTCGCGAACAAATTGATCCTGCTGTCATCGCGAAGGAAAAAGAAATCGCGGTCGAACAGGTCAAAGGTAAACCGGCGCAAGCCATTGCAAAAATCGTGGAAGGCAAACTGGAGAAATTTTATCAGACCTCCTGTTTGGTGGACCAAGGTTTCGTAAAAAAGAATTCTGAAGTGAGCGTTCGCGAGCATGTGGCCGGCGTTGCCAAACAACTCGGTGACGAAATCACCATTCGTAGCTTCGTTCGTTTTCAGGTGGGCGAAACGCCTGCGGAATAAAATTTTTCAAAAGTTTTTGGCGGCGGTCCAATGACCGCCGCTTTTTTTTGTTTTCAGGTTTTTCGCGTGAAATTTCCGACCTTGGATTGACGCTTGCCCAGTCAGTTGTTACAACGCGTGCGCATTCGGTTACGTATTCAATTTCATGAAAAAATCAGGCCAGCCAAAATATCGTCGCATCTTGCTCAAACTCAGCGGGGAAGCTCTGGGCGGCGAGGGCGGGGTGGGCATTAACCCCGAGGCGGTTCGCAGCATGGCCCAACAAATCGGCGAAGTGCGCGAGCTTGGAGTGGAAATAGTCATTGTCATTGGTGGTGGAAATATTTTTCGCGGATTAGCCGGAAGCGAGCGCGGCATCGAACGGGCCACGGGCGATTACATGGGAATGTTGGCGACGGTAATCAATTCTTTGGCCTTGCAGGATGCGCTGGAAAAAGACGGTGTCGCGACACGTGTGCAAACGGCCATCACCATGATGCAGGTGGCCGAGCCGTTTATTCGACGTCGCGCCGTTCGCCATTTGGAAAAAGGTCGTGTGGTTATTTTCGGGGCGGGCACCGGCAATCCCTATTTTTCTACCGACACCGCAGCCGCATTGCGTGCCAACGAAATGGGCGCAGAAGTAATTTTGAAGGCGACGAAAGTGGATGGTATTTACGACAAAGATCCGAAAAAAAATCCTAACGCTAAACGCTTTGCGCAAATCAGTTACCTCGACGCGCTGCAAAAACAATTGAAGGTAATGGATTCAACCGCGTTCTCGCTCTGCATGGATAATAAAATGCCGATCATCGTTTTTGATTTGTTCAAGCCGCACAATTTGAAAAAAGTTGTGTTGGGCGAAAAAGTGGGGACGCTGGTGACGGGTTAGGGCGTTTCTTTTTTGATGGGAGGAATTATCTGGGGCTTGAGGGTCGTCTTCCAATCTGCAAGTTCTTGGATCATCTGCTGAACGATTTTCCGCTCCTTTTTTGAGAGTTCGTTTTTTTCCGACGGATCTTTCGCCACATTGTAGAGTTCAAAACGGGGATCTTTCCCTGCATCATCAAAGGCCAGAAGTTTCCAATCGCCGCGACGAACCGCCGACAGGTGCGGAATGTAAACCGACGGAATGGAATTGAGGCGCTTTCGTTGCAACGCCGCATGTTCGGTGGTGCGCCAAAATAAAGTTTTGTGCGGTTCTTTCGTGGTTCTGCCGGTCAAATAAGGCAGGAGGTTTTTACCATCAATTTGCTTCGGCACTTTCGCTCCCGTGGCAGAGGCAATGGTGGGCAGCAAATCAATGACGCTGATCAACGCGGTGCATGTTTTGCCTGCAGTGAAACCTTCAGGCCAGCGGGCAAAAAATGGCACGTGGATGCCGCCTTCATAGAGATCAAATTTCATACCCCGAAAAGGACCGTTCATCGTGCCGAGAATGGGCGGTTCTCCTCCATTATCGCTGAAGAAAAAAAGAAGGGTGTTACGATCGAGATCGAGCGCTTTGAGTCGCGCCACCAGCCGCCCGATGTTCGCATCCAAGTTAGAAATAATTGCGGCAGCCTTGCGACGTTTTGGATTTTCGATGTGTTGAAATTTCGCGATGTCTTCCGGTCGCGCCACTTGCTCCAAATGCGCGGCGTTGAAAGCAACGTTTAGAAAAAATGGTTTGTCTTTGTTTTGTTCGAGGAAATCGCAGGCGGCATCTGTAAAAATTTCGGTGCTATAACCTTCCACAATTTTCTCTGTGCCGGGCGGACGTGTCAGCTTGGGATTCACATAAGTGCCGAAGGCGCCGTAATAACCGAGAAACTCATCAAAGCCGCGATTCCATGGAGAATATTCGTTATTTAATCCGCGTCCCACATGCCATTTGCCCATGAGTCCCGTGACGTGACCCGCCTTTTTCAGCAGGTCGGCAATCGTTTCGGACGACAAATCCATGCCAAAATGCCGCGAATCTCCAGGGCGGTTGTCTTCAAACCCGATTTTTTCCGGATACCGGCCGGTCAGAAATGCAGCGCGCGTTGGAGCGCACATCGGCGAGACGTAGCCGTTGCGAAAAATAATTCCTTCCGCCGCGAGCCGATCCAAATGCGGAGTGGGTATATCCTTCCCGCCGCTGAATCCGAGGTCGCCGACCCCAAGATCGTCTGCGATGAGGACAATGATGTTCGGCTTTTTCGTGGGAGCTCCGTGACCTTCCTGGACGGCGGCAATCGCCAAAGGTAATAACAAAAAAATTCGAATCGTGAGCAAAAAATTCATCAGTGTGAAAGTGGACGATGCAATTGATCTAGGAGTTACGATAAACGGATAAATTGATTTGCTGACTGGCATTTTCTTTTTCTTTTCTTATTGTTGATTTGCCTCTCCATACTGTGAGAGTCGGACACGAAACTAAGGAAAATTATGGCACTTGATGACATTTTGCTGGAAGCAGAAGAAAAGATGATGAAGACCGAAGAGGTCGTGCAGAATGAATTTGCTGGCATCCGGACGGGCAAGGCTTCGCCCTCGCTCGTCGAAAATATTTTGGTGGAGGTTTACGGTTCAAACATGCGTATCCGGGAATTGGCCGGCATTACCGCACCGGAATCGCGCATGTTGATGATTCAGCCGTGGGATGTGAGCAGCATTCAACCGATCGAGAAAGCGATTCAAAAAAGCAATTTAGGTTTGAATCCAGTCGTGCAGGGGAAATTTATCCGAATTGTATTACCGGAACTTAGTACTGAACGTCGCCTCGAATTCACAAAAATCGTGAAGAAAATGGCCGAGGATGGTCGGGTGGCAATCCGTCACGTGCGCCGCGATGCGCTGGAGCATTTGAAAAAAGAAAAAGATGGCGTGACGGAAGATCAGGTCGAAGCCGCCGAAAAAGAAATTCAAAAACTGACCGACCAATATTCCACGAAAATTGACGCGCATGTCGCGTCCAAGGAAAAAGAAATCATGACGGTGTGAGTGGGTGCGGCCAGCCCGCTCCACATTAGAAATTTTAGCGGGAGGCAGAGCTGCTATTGGTTTGGGGGCTCTCGAAATGAATCACCGTTTCTCCCGGTTTGGCGTAGCTCAGTTTTTCTCGCGCCAACCGCTCGACGGTTCTCGGATCCTGCAAGGCCTTGATGGACGCCTCAAATTTTTTGGAAGCCTCTTCTTCCTTGGTAATTTTTTTGTCGAGCTCAAGACGTTCCTTGCGCATTCGTTCGTTTTGTTTAATGACCGGAGAATACCAGAGCGCAATTCCAAGAACGGCCGCGATCAGCAAAAGAAAAATCACGACGCGAGTGAGTTTGTCCCAGATGGTCGGTGTGGCATTCAATGGTATGAGTAAATCACGAGGGCGTGAAAAACGAAAGATGAGAAACGCTATTTTGAAATTTTTTTCCAGCTTTCAAGACGGCCTTCCGGAGAAAAGCTCAATCGCAAAAATCTATCCGGCATCTGAGGTCCGTCCTGAAACCAATAACCGCCTAGACCAGGCGAGAAATGAGCATAACCTCCCGAACCGCCTCGAAAAAGGAGCCACTCGGAAACCGTTTTGCCATCTGACAACTTAGCCGATCGGTCCGGTGGGCCAAACTCCGCGACCGCTTGGTCAAAGGTATAATTTCCAACACGACTGTCCCAATTGATTTTTGAAGTGGCACAGCCGCCAACGAGAAAAATACCGGCGAGGATAATCACAAGCGACCGCAAGTAATTGTAAAGCCTCTGCTTCATGCAAAAGTTGTCGGGAAAATTTCAAAAGTGCGCTGCCTCTAACGCAGCATTTGACACGCGTCTTTCACAACCCAACGAGATTTTTCAAGTGCCGCATGTGCAACAGCCGCGTTAACAGAAGTCAATTCCTGAACGATGCGCACTGCTCGGTCGCGAAGTTTTACGTTCGACGGGTTCAAATCGATCATCAAATTACTTTTCACTTTACCGATTCGCACCATGGCGAGTGTCGTCAAAATATTTAGAATCAATTTCGTGGCGGTGCCGGCTTTCAAGCGGGTTGAGCCGGTCAAAACTTCCGGGCCCACGTTGGGCGCGATAATCAGGTTGGGGCGTTCGCCCGTAACGCTTTTCAGATGGGGGTTGAAGCAAAGCAAAATGGTTTTCGCGCCGCGGCGTTTGGCTTCGAGCAATGCGCCCCAAACAAACGGGGTTCGCCCGCTGGCGGCAATTCCGACGACTACGTCGCGATCTGAAATATCGTTGAATCTCATGGATTCCTGACCCGCATTAGCGTCATCTTCTGCGCCTTCAACTGCTTTCCAAATCGCGGTTTGTCCACCGGCAATAATTCCCTGAACCATTTCCGGCGGAGTCCGAAAAGTGGGCGGACATTCGCTCGCATCGAGAACGCCAAGGCGGCCACTGGTTCCAGCGCCCGCGTAAAAAAGCCTGCCGTTTTGTTTGAAAGCTTTGACCACATATCGAATTGCCTCTTCGATTTTGTCCGCTTCTTTCAAAATCGCGCCGGGAACTTTTTCATCTTCCTTGAGCATCAATTCAATCGCGTCGGAAAGTGGCAATTGATCGAGCTTGACCGAAAGAGGGTTGCGCAATTCAGTCGGCGAAAGAGCGAAAGCCGCTTCAATCGGAGAAGCGGTTTGGGTTCCCAACGTCTCCGACATTTTTCCAACAGAAATAGATTTGGCAGCTTGAAAATTGGCTTTCGCAAGTTCCACCGCGCCCCAGACGCTTTCGCGTTTGAGCGGAGCCACCGTTGCGCTGGGCCATTTTTGCAAAATGCGTTTGCGAATCAGCGCGGCAAATTTCGGTTGCTTGAGCAAAATACTCCCGGCCAAAACGAATTGAACGGGTGCTTTTGGATTGGACAGGCTGCGGGCGCAATCGACTGCATCTTGCGCGAGACTTTCCGCGGCACTGGCTAAGATATCGGCTGCAATTTTATCTTTTTTGCTCCAGGCGTTGAAAACTTCGATGGCTAAACCCGCCACGTCATTTTTCGGAGCATTCAATACCCAACCAATTAAATCGTTGGGATTATTAAACTGCAGTGAGCGCAGAATTCTTTGGCCGAGGGGTGATAATTTTCCATCGCGATCGAAATAGTAAACAACCGCTTTCAGTCCGCGCAGGCCGATTTCGTAACCGCTCCCTTTGTCACCCAAAATATGTCCCCAGCCGCCCAGCTTTGACGTTTTGCCCTTGGCATTTTTCCCAAAGCAGCACGAACCCGTGCCGCTAATAATTAAAACGCGCGTCGTCGGTTTCGCGTCGCCGGAAGTTTCAGCAGCGGCGAGGGCTGTTTCCAAATCGTTCGTCGCGTAGCAAGGGACTTTTGGCCACGCTTTGGCGGCGGCTTTGCGGATGCGATGGCGATCTTCCTCCGTGCGCGCGCCAGCCATGCCGATGGCCAATCCGTTCAGGTGCGCGAGACCGTTGTGGGCGAGGCGAATGCTGGCAAAATGTTTGACCAACTGTTCGTCGTCGAGCAGGCGTAAATTCGCCGGGCCGGCTGTGAATTGGAAAATTTTTTCGTCATTGGAATTCGTAACCATAGCAGAGCTATGAGTTCCGCCGCATTCAATGCCGAGAAATAGATTTGCCTTCTGGTAAGCGGATTTAGTTTTCGAGTACATCTGGGTTTTTTTCTAAATACGAATTCTGCTAGGGTAGAGAATTCCCCTCTGAGCCGCCAGAATAAAAACCTTTTTCGCCGAACTTTTTACTCTGCAAACTGCGATTTTCAGCGCGAAAGCGAGCGATCTACGTTACAAATTTGCCATGACGGCTACGGAAAAAGACATTTTGCAGACATTGCTGGACTTGGAAACCACCGTGCGCTCTATGGCAACAGCCAATCCCAAACCCAGTTTGCTCCCCATTTTTACACGACTCGATGAATTGACCGCGCAATTACCGCGCAATACCGAACCGGACCTGTTGCATTATCTGCACAAACGAAGTTACGAAAAAGCGCGGCTCTTACTTCAGGGTTGCGAATCCGAAAATACTCGCGGCACGTGTCATTGAAATTTGAATCATGTTTGACGACACCATCTCAGCCATTGCCACGCCGCTGGGCGAAGGAGGATTAGCCGTCATCCGAATTTCCGGCGCAACCGCGTTGCACGTGGCTGACAAAGTTTTTACGCCGATGGGCAAAACTTCGATCAAACCTTCGCAAGCCCCGACGCACACTATTCATTACGGAAAAATTTTTAAAGCGGGCAAGGCAATTGATGAAGTTTTGCTCAGTGTCCTCCGCGCGCCCCGGACGTTGACCCGCGAAGATGTCGTTGAAATCACCTGCCACGGCGGTTTGCTCCCTGCCAAAATGGTTTTAGATGTTGTCTTGGAAAATGGGGCGCGGCTCGCGCTGCCCGGCGAATTCACCAAACGCGCTTTTCTCAATGGTCGCATCGATCTCACGCAAGCCGAAGCTGTTGCCGATTTGATCGGCGCGCGGACGGAACTCGCGTTGACCGCCGCCAACGAGCAACTCGCCGGAAAACTTTCTCAGCGCATCAACGAACTGCGCGACGACATGATCAAAATTTTGGCGCATGTCGAGGCACACATTGATTTTCCGGACGAAGACATCGCGCCGGACACGAAAGCGCAATTGCTGCAACGTTTAGAAAATGCCGTCGCCTTCATGGATGAACTTTTGCGCACGGCGAATGAAGGGCAAATTTTACGTCGTGGAATCCGCGCCGCGATTGTCGGTCGTCCGAATGCAGGCAAATCCAGTTTGCTCAATCAACTTCTTGGCCATGACCGCGCCATTGTTTCTGCCATTCCAGGAACAACGCGCGACACGATTGAAGAAACAGCGAACATTCGCGGCTTGCCCGTCGTGTTTGTCGATACGGCTGGCCTGCGCGATTCACAGGACGAAATTGAAATTGAAGGTATCCGCCGCAGCCGCGAAACGTTGAACAAAGCCGAATTAATCCTCCACGTTTTGGATAATTCCGAGGCGTTAACTGCCGCAGACGAAATTTATTTAAAAGAATTTTCCGGCAAAAAAAGAATTCTTGTCGCCAATAAAATCGACCTGCCAAAAAAACTTTCATTGTCAGAAGAATTAAAAAGCGTCGAGGTGTGTTGCCTCAGCGGAAAAGGAATTGAACGTTTGAAAGACGCGATCAAGGAACTGGTTTGGGCCGGTGAAATTCGTGCGGAAATGTTGCAGGTGATGATTAATTCTCGCCACCAGGAAGCGCTTAAACGTGCCAAATCCGCCACTCAGCAAACCATCGACGCCTTGCGCGAAAATCTCACCTTGGAACTCGCCGCTATGGATTTGCGAATCGCCGTTAACGCTGTCGGAGAAATTGTGGGGAAGACGACCACGGAAGATTTGCTCGACTCCATTTTCAGCCAGTTTTGCCTCGGGAAATAATTATTTCCAAATTTTCAAAGCGACCAGTTGTTTCGTAGCCGCTTCGCTCCAACCGCGATTGGCCGCGGGACTGGCGGGGCTCGGATGAAGAATCTGGCCGATTCGAACTGGTAAGTTTTCGGCCACCAGCGTCGCGCGTTTTTCTGCAAATCCGCCCACGCCGATCAGCCATTCCGGTTTTAAAATTTCCAAAACTCGTCGTAAATGCGCATCGCAAATTTTCAGCAAAGGTTCGCTCTCCGTTTTGGGCAATTTGTCCGGCGTTAAGTTCGCGCCGCTTTCAGCGAGAAACGCCAGCGGGCAATAATTGACCACAAAATGTTGTGCAGAAAATTTTTCAGCAGAACCAAAGCGGTCTGCAAAGAGTTTCCACAAACGACGGCCGCTGACTTCGGAGCGTAAGCAATCAAACCCTAAGATGGGGCGTTTAGGATGTTCGCGACGTGGCTTCTCGATTTGTTCGTGAAGTCCCATCCAATCGCGCACGGCCGCGATTTCTCCGAACGGAATTCCGGTTTGCACCATGCCGAACGGGCCGGGATTCATGCCGAGAAAAATGATGCGTTTGGGATTTTTTCCAAACTGCCGCAAATATTCTTCATGGCATTTCCAAGCGTAAGTCAGTGGATTGTAAACGTGGGCGACGGGACTGGAAAATTTTAGCCGATCGACTTTTTTGGAAAGTTCGCGAGCAGCTTCGATCAAAAGGTCGGAACACTTTTCATTGGGCATCGATTCATGTTGTGAGAGAAAAACAGCCGTCGCGAGTCGAAATATTTTCTGAAACCATGTTTTAAATTGACAGCTTCCCCGGCGAAAGGCGCAATCAGCGGCATGATTCATCGTTTTATTTCTGCGATTCTGACGGTAGCCGCTGTCACATTGGTTTGTTCAGCCTGTAGCACTCCGAAGGGAAAATCTGCGGAGACACGTTGCTACGAAATGCGCGTCTATTATGCGCCCGTCGGAAAATTGGATGACCTTCACGCGCGGTTTCGGGAACACACGATGAAATTATTCACGAAACACGGAATGCAAAACATCGGCTATTGGGTGCCGCTGGAAAATCCTGAAAACAAATTGGTTTACCTGATGGCGTATCCGAGTCGCGCTGCACGGGAAACGGCATGGAAAAATTTTATGAACGATCCTGAGTGGAAAAGCGTGGTGCATAAAACCGAGGCCAACGGAAAAATTGTTACAAAAGTAGATTCAATTTTTCTGCAAACGACAGATTTTTCGCCTGCATTAACCACGGGCAATGTTTCAAAAAATGGCGTGTTTGAACTTCGCACTTACACCACGCCCTCGGGTTTTTTGCCAAATCTCGATGCGCGTTTTCGCGATCACACCATGGCGCTTTTCAAAAAGCACGGGATGAAGAATTGGATGTATTTTCATGAAATGTCCGACCAGCCGAACGCGGACACGACGCTGATTTATTTTCTCGCACACAAATCGCAACCAGCAGCCAAGGCTTCTTTTGACGCGTTCCGTCAAGATCCGGCGTGGATAGCGGCCAAAGGTGAAAGCGAAAAAAATGGTTCGCTCACCGTGAAGGATGGCGTGAAATCGGCTTTCTTAGTTCCAACGGATTATTCTCCAACGAAATAATTTCAAACCTTAGGAATTTTTAAATCAGCCAGCGCGCGCCCTTCGCGTTTGCGCACGACCGCCTCCACTTTTGGAACATACATTTGGGTTTCAGCCGGAAGACGGTTGGCAATTTCATCGAAGGTGCGCGCTTTGTGTTTTCGCAAAAGTCCGGCGACGCGAGATTCGCCGGCGTTGTAAGCGGCTAAAGCCACACGCCAATCGCCAAAGCGTTTGTGAAGCTGGCGTAAATAATGGGCGGCGGCGCGGGCGTTTTTTTCCGGATGCAGACGGTCGTCACGAAGCAGCCCTACGGAAAGATCGAGACTTCGCGCGGTGATTGGCATCAGTTGAAACAAACCGGCCGCGCCAGCAGGACTTTTTGCTTTGGCGTCGAATGAAGATTCGACTTCCGCAAGCCAGACCAATTCCGGCGGCACTCGCTCGGCGATGAATATTTTTTTCAGAGCGCCAACTTGTTTGAACGCGAGCGGCGGCATTGCGCGTTCTTCAAAAACTTCGATCCACGCTTTGCGTTCGGATTTCGGAGTGGGTTCAGGCAAGCGCACAACATTCGTTGCGTCACGGGTTGCGTCGCTGCGCAATTTTTCTGCCACGACAAAATAATCGAGACGCGATTTGAGCCAAACGGCGTAGGGTTGAGTTTCTTCAAACTGTTCGAGCACCGGGAGCAGTTGCGTGGCGGTTTCTCGCATTGAGCTGAGGTTGTAAACGTAGGTGCCTTGAAATTGCTGTTGTAATTCGTTGAAAAATTGACGCGCGCGTTCGGTATCGACCCCGAGCGCGTCGAGCACCGAATCATCCACGTTTTCGATTAAAAATTGATTGGCAGAATCGATCACCTCTGCTGGCACAATCGTCTGTTCCTGAGCCATCGCATTTGTCGCGAGAAGCATTCCGCACGACAAAATCAAAATCCATTTCACGAATAAAGCGTAACAGGTTGTTCGACTATCCGATTGAAAATTTCACATTCCAGAGAAAAGATAGAACCTTGTGAGTGACGAAATTTTGCCTGCATCGCCCGCGCCGCATAAACGGCGAGTGCGTTATTCTGGAAAAAACCCGCGCCGGTTTGAACAGAAATACAAAGAGCACAATCCCGAGCGTTATGCGGAAACCGTCGCAAAAGTTTTAGCCTCGGGAAAAACGCCCGCCGGGATGCATCGCTCCATCATGGTCGCTGAAATTTTGGAAGTGCTCGCGCCGCAACCCGGGGAAATCGCGGTGGATTGCACATTAGGTTTCGGTGGACACGCTCAGGAACTTTTGAAACGCATTCAACCGGAGGGTCGTTTGATCGGCCTCGACGCCGACCCAATTGAATTGCCGAAAACGGAGTCACGTCTGCACGGACTGGGTTATGGACCAGAAATTTTTTCTGCGCAGCGCAGCAATTTTGCTGGCTTGCCGCAAGTGTTGAACGCGATGGGAATTGAAGGCGCGGACATGGTTCTCGCCGACCTTGGACTTTCCTCGATGCAGATTGACGATCCGGTTCGCGGATTTTCGGTTAAACACGATGGCCCGCTCGACATGCGCATGAATCCGCAACGCGGTCAACCCGCCTCCATTTTTTTGGAGCGCATTGGCGCGGAGGAACTGGCGATTTTGTTGATGGAAAACGCGGACGAACCTCGCGCTTCGGTGATTGCGCCAGTCATCGCCGGGAAAAAATTTGAAACGACCAGCGCATTAGCACGGGCGATTCGTTCTACTTTGTCCCGCGTTGGCAAAGACGAGTGCGACCTCTCGATCCGGCGTGTGTTCCAAGCGTTACGCATCGCGGTGAATGACGAATTTTCCGCGTTGGAAACGTTTTTGAGGAATTTGCCGAATTGCCTGAAACCGAATGGTCGCGTGGCGGTTTTGACATTTCATTCGGGCGAAGATCGGCGCGTGAAAAAAAGTTTTCAGGCAGGATTTCATTCTGGAATTTACACAAAAATTTCAGAGGAGGTTCTTCGACCGTCGCCGGAAGAAAAAAATTCCAACCCACGCTCGGCCTCAGCAAAACTTCGCTGGGCGAGAAAATAATCTCCAACGTTAACTTGCCTCAGAGCGGGAATCGTTGAGTGGGGAAATGTCGCGCAATGAGACGCGAAAAAACCAACTTCCTGAAAAGCGCATCAGAAAATTGGTTGGCCCTGTTTTTGCTGAATCTTTTGCATGACGACGCAAGAACAATTCTACCGTTGTGCTGGATATTATTCCCTGCCGTTCTCCGCCGTGCCGTTAGCCACCGTCACTTTCCTGAATTGTCTCGGTTACATGCTGCCTTTTGTTTTTGGCTCAGTCGGTTTTTGGTTCGCAATTTCCGGCGTGTGGCGCGGTTGGGGCGCACGGCTCTGCGCGTTGGTTTCCCTGCTTATTTATGTCCATCTGGGATTCACCGCGTTTGCTTACAACGCCAGTTTTTAACCAGAAAATTTCTACGCGTTTTGCGCCACCAATTTTTCGGAGGCCGCTTCCCATTGGCTGGTGCGCTCGGCTAATTCATTTTGCACCTCGACTAAATCGCGATTGATCTGATTAGCACGGCCAGGTTGGTCGTAAGTTTCCTGTTTTTCCAATTCAGCGGTCAAATCGGTCTGGCGCTTTTCCAAATCCTGAATCTCTTTTTCCAAGCGACGCACATTTTTTTGTGGGTCGCTGTTTCCAGTGGAACGCGATTGCCGCTCCTGCGCTTCACGACGTTTTTGATCTTTGCGACTTTCGCCAGGGCGCGCTTCTTTTTTAGTTTTTACTTCTTCCTTCGCACCGGACGTCAACGCTTCACGCGCGGAAGTGGCTTTAGATTTATCGAGGTAATATTGGTAATCGCCCGCGTAAGGCGTGAGCGTCCCGGCATTGACGTGCAGAACGCTGTTGGCCAGCGCGCGGATGAAATAAACATCGTGACTGATGAACACGAGCGTCCCTTCAAATTGTTTCAACGCATAAACCAAAGCGTCGATGCTCGACATATCCAAGTGCGTCGTTGGTTCGTCCATCAGCAAGAGGTTTGGCGGATTGAGCAAAAGTTTGACGAGTGCAAGACGGCTTTTTTCTCCACCGCTCAACACGCTGACTTTTTTGAAAACAGAATCGCCACTGAACAAAAAGCAGCCGAGCAACGTGCGAATGTTTTGTTCGGTGGTGCGAAATTCGGTATCCATCGCTTCTTCCAAAACGGTGCGGCTCGCGACCAGCATGTCGCCGCGATATTGCGAAAAATATCCAGGCGTCACGTTGTGGCCCATTTCTACTTCACCTTTTTGCGGAACAAGAACGCCAGCGAGAATTTTTAGCAACGTGGATTTCCCTGCGCCGTTTGGTCCAACCAACACAATGCGCTGACCGCGTTCGGCTTCGAAATCCATTCCATCATAAACGACGTTTTCGCCGTAAGCCTGATGAATATCCGTGAGACGAACGGCGCGTTGTCCACTGCGTTGCGGTTGCGGAAAAGAAAAGCTGACTTTCTTGTCGTCACTCTCGGGTGGTGCCAACTTTTCCATGCGCTCGACTTGTTTCAATTTGCTTTGCGCTTGCGCGGCTTTGGAAGCTTTGGCGCGAAACCGATTCACGAAATCCATCAAGTGCTGAATTTCTTTCTGCTGATTGGTGTAGGCGGCGAGATGCTGTTCTTCCTTCGCGGCTTTTTGAATGAGGAACTCATCGTAGTTGGCGCGATAACGAACCAGTTTGCTGTGGCGAATTTCCACGATGCTGCCGACTAGCAGATTCAAAAATTCGCGGTCATGCGAAATGACGACAATCGCGCCGGGATAATGAATCAAATATTCTTGGAACCAAATGAGCGTTTCCAGATCAAGATGGTTCGTCGGTTCATCGAGCATCAGCAAATCCGGCTCGTAAACCAGCAGCCGCGCCAGATGTCCGCGCATCACCCAACCACCGCTCAATTCGCGCGCCGGACGATCAAAATCTTTTTCTTTGAAGCCGAGTCCGACCAGAATTTGTTTCGCTTTGGCGTCGAGTTGATAACCGCCGAGCTCGTGAAAACGATTGTGCACATCGTCATGAATTTCTTCTGGATGCGACGCTTCCGCCGGATGATCCGCGTCCCACGCCATGATGATGCGGCGAAGTTTGGTAAATTCCGGCGTGATGGCCGTGGCGAGTTCGATGATCGTTTCGTCGCCGATGGGCGCGCTTTCCTGGGGCAAATAACCGAGCGTGACGCCGCGTTCGAGAATCACCTTTCCCGCATCGGAACCTTCGTTGCCGAGGATCATGGAAAATAAAGTCGTCTTGCCCGCGCCGTTCGGCCCAACCAAACCGATGCGATCTTCGCGATTGATTTGGAGTGTGACGTCGGAAAAAAGGCTGCGTCCGCCGAATGATTTGCTGAGACCTGAAATAGTTAACATGAATTAAAAAATAAAAATTACTAACGTTGGGTGAACACCGAAAGACCGGACGAATCAAGCGATGGAGAGAATCGGCTGAGGCACGCAATCACCCCAACGCGCGACGAAGCCGCCGTTATCGGCGAACTTTTCGGCAAAGGTGATTTCTTTCATCCATCACATTTTGCCTGTGAATGAAAGTTTTAGCAAGCTGCTCATAATTGCCGAAATATGTTTTAGGTCCGAACTACAATCTGTAAACCAGTGCCTCATTCATGAGATTTATCGTCGCTTTGTTCGCACTACTCCTTGTCGCCTTGGTCGGCTGTCTTTCGCCTGGTCGCAAATTGGACCCAACTTTGATGAACCAGATTCAAGAGGGAACGACAACTCGCGCTGAAGTTGAGAAAACATTTGGACCGCCCAGGCGCGTGGCGAGGGGAGCAAATCAAAAAACGCTGACGCTCCATTCTTATCACATTGATCGTCACAATCCCGGTTGGGTCGGCGTGGCCGAGGGCATCGCAGGCTCAATTGTTTTGCGCAACTTGACCGTGCTTTACGACACGAATCAGGTCGCTGAAAAATTCTTGTTCGACCAATCCAGCACGACGGTGAGGCGGTACAAAGGGGGACTTTACTTCGGTTGGTCACCGGCGAATGTCGATTTTAGCAAAATCATCAAAGGGATTACTTCGCGAGGTGAACTTCTGTTGTGGTATGGCGTGCCGACCATGCAGACGATGAACACGGATGGGGATCGAATGCTTTGTTGGGGTTACATGGGAATTGGGAGATTCGGAATCGAAAATCGCGAACAAGAATTCCGCGTGGTGCTGGATCAGGACGATTTCGTGAAAGACTTCGGCCTGTTCGGCAATACGGATGCCCGAATGGATTAACGGGTTCTTTTGAATAGCATCAAAACCCGCCGCTACTTCATCGCTGCGTAAACGCGATGGACGTCATCGTGATCGTCAATGTCGTTGAGAAATTCCGTCACTTCCTTGCGAAACGCTTCGCTCAAATCAGGAAATGTTTTGGCGATATAACGAATTTCCGAGGCGACAATGTTCCAACCCGCCGCTTTCAAAGCTTTGGTGACGTGATCGAGGTCTTTAATTTCAGTGAGAAACCGCGCTCCTTTTTGCCCCGCAGGAATTTCATCGGCTTCGAGCGGTTCAATTTCCTGCGCGCCAGATTCAATCGCGTCACTTTCTGCATCGCGATTCGCATCGGTGTGAGTTGCTTCAACCACGCCAAGGTGATTGAAGAAAAAGGCGACACTGCCCGGATTTCCGAGTGAACCCGTTTTGAACAAAGTGCGAATTTCCGGCGCGGTACGATTGCGGTTTTCCGTCAAACATTCGACCACCACCGGGATTTTATGCGGCGCAAAACCTTCAAAGGTTATTAATTCGAAGACAACCTTTTCTTCCAACTGGCCCGAACCTTTTTTGATCGCGCGTTCAATTGTCTCTCGCGTCACGGAAGCTTTGCGCGCCTTTTCCACCGCAACCGAGAGACGCGCGTTTGAGTCTGGATCAGCGCCGCCGAGCTTGGCAGCGATCATGATTTCACGAGTGAGTTTGGCGACCATCTGCCCTTTTTTCTGGGCGTTGGCTTCGCGACCGGCTTGTTTCCATTGTGCTCCCATACGCGGAACAGTTTGCAGAATTGATGCTGCGCGATTCAATGCAAATTATGTTTTTCTCGACTGCGGTGAATGGGCTCCGCTTTGACTTCGCCCTTGGTCTGCACGACTTTTCCGACGCTTATTAATTAAAACAAGTTGCATCGGGCATGTTGTTGAGCTTACAAGTCGCAAACTATTTTCATGGGAAAAGCACTGATCATCGCGGAAAAACCGTCTGTGGCTGGCGACATCGCCAAGGCTTTGGGCAAGTTTGAGAAACACGCCGACCACTATGAGAACGACGATTACGTCATCTCGTCCGCAGTCGGCCATCTCCTCACTATTTGTGTGCCGGAACAATTTGAAGTGAAGCGCGGCAAGTGGACGTTCGCCAATCTGCCCGTTATTCCGCCGCACTTTGATTTGCTGCCCATCGAAAAAAACGAAGCGCGGCTGAAAGTTTTAACCAAATTAATCAAACGCAAAGATGTCACTGCGCTGGTCAATGCTTGCGACGCCGGGCGCGAAGGCGAATTGATTTTCCGTTACATCGTTCAATACGCGAAAAGCACCAAGCCGATCCAACGGCTCTGGCTGCAATCGATGACGCCCGCTGCGATTCGCGATGGCTTCGCCCATTTGCGCACCGACGAGGCCATGATGCCGCTGGCCGACGCGGCGACGTGTCGCTCGGAATCGGACTGGCTCATTGGCATCAATGGCACGCGCGCGATGACGGCGTTTAATTCCAAGACTGGCGGTTTTCATCTGACCACCGTGGGCCGTGTGCAAACGCCCACGCTGGCGATCATGGTTGAGCGCGAGGAGAAAATTAAAAAATTTATTTCGCGCAATTATTGGGAAATTCACGGGACGTTCACGGCGCAAGCGGGTGAATACGTCGGGCGCTGGTTTGACGAAAAATTTTCCAAAAAAGAAGGCGACGATCAACTCAAGCAAGAGCGCGTTTGGGACGTTAAATTCGCCGAAGCCATCAAAACAAAATGTCTCGGAAAGCCGGGCATCGTCACCGAAGAAAGCAAGCCGACGACTTCGATGTCGCCCGCTCTTTATGATCTGACGACGTTGCAACGCGAAGCGAACGGGCGCTTTGGTTTCTCCGCGAAAAACACGCTGGGTCTGGCGCAGGCGCTTTACGAAAAACATAAAGTGCTGACCTATCCGAGAACGGATTCGCGCGCGTTGCCCGAAGATTATTTGGAGACGGTCAAGACGACCATGGGGATGTTGGCGGATACCAATTATCGCACACCCGCCGAAACGATTTTGAAAAATGGTTGGGTGCGTCCGAATAAACGCATCTTTAATAATGCGAAAGTTTCGGATCACTTTGCGATCATTCCCACGCTCATTTCCCCAAAAGCGTTGAGCGAGCCGGAACAAAAACTTTACGATCTCGTTACGAAACGGTTTCTCGCGGTTTTTTATCCGGCGGCAGAATTTCTCGTGACCACACGCATCACGCGCGTCGAGAGCGAGCC
>JBKJOZ010000162.1:0-4746 GCA_046595315.1 Limisphaerales bacterium | reverse complement strand
TAAATTTCACGCCGGGGCGATCATCGCGGTCGTCCAAAATCACATCGACACCTCGCGCGGAAAGGTCAGCGTAAATTTTTTCCGCGAGAATCATGACTGCGCTTTCCTTTACGACGCCGAGTGGCGTGATGCAAACCTGATACGGCGCGACACTCAACGGCCAAATGATTCCATCCTTGTCGTTGGATTGTTCGATAACGGCTTGCAACGTCCGCGTCACGCCGATGCCATAGCAACCCATGACCGCTGGTTGCTGCTTGCCAGCTTCGTCGAGATAAAGCGCGTTCAACGCCACCGTGTATTTTGTGCCGAGTTTAAAAACATGACCCACTTCAATCGCGCGCCGAACTTTGAGCGGTTGCCCGCATTTCCCGCACGCCTCGCCAACTTGAACCTGACGTAAATCCGCGAACTGCTTAATCGTCATGTCTTGTTCGACGGAAACATTTTTCAGATGAAAACCATTTTCATTCGCGCCCGTCGTCATTGACGTCGCGCCCCGTAAAATTTCATCCGCATAAATTAGAAAATCTTTTACCCCCACTCCGCCCAAACTTCCCGGATACGCTTTTAACGCTGCAAAAATTTCATCTGCAGTCGCCGCGCGGAAAGTGGCCGTGCCCAAAACGCCGACCAGTTTCGCTTCGTTCAATTGATGATCGCCGCGCAGTAAAATTAAAACCGGCTTGTCGGCCACCATGTAAACCAGCGTCTTGATTTGTTGGGTCGCCGGAATATTCATCGCCTTCGCCAAAGAATCGATGCTCTTGAGATTGGGCGTGGCAAATTTTTCAGGTGCGCCGTCAACTTTTGGAAATTCAACTTTGGTGGTATTTGAAACTGCTTTCTCAATATTCGCGGCATATCCGCAACCATCGCAATAAACCACTTCGTTTTCGCCCGTCTCCGCTGGAACCATAAATTCGTGGGAAAATTTTCCACCCATCAATCCGGTATCGGCCTCCACCGGAAACGCCTTCAATCCGCACCGCTGGAAAATCCGCGTGTAAGCGTCATACATTTTTTGGTAACTCACCTGCGCCGCGTCGTCGCTCACGTCAAAACTGTAAGCGTCCTTCATGATGAATTCCTTGGCACGCATCAGCCCGAAGCGCGGACGAATTTCGTCACGAAACTTTGTCTGAACCTGGTAAAAATTTTTCGGCAATTGGCGATAGGAATTAATTTCGCCTGCAACCATTGTCGTGATCACTTCTTCGTGCGTCGGTCCAAGAATCCATTCTTTTTTCGCGCGATCCCGCACTTTAAAAAAAACATCGCCCGCCGTTTCGTAACGTCCGCTCTGTTGCCAGATCTCCGGCGGTTGCAATGCTGGCATCAAAACTTCGAGAGCACCCGCACGGTCCATCTCTTCGCGAACAATTTTTTCAACTTTGCGCAAGACGCGCAGTCCCAGTGGCAAAAATGTGTAAAGTCCGCCCGCCAATTTGCGGATGAGTCCGGCGCGCAATAAAAGTTTGTGGGAAAGAATTTCCGCATCAGACGGAGATTCTTTGAGAGTGGGAATAAGTGCTTGTGTCCAACGCATAAAAAGAAGTTTGCCACAGAGTCATAGAGAACGCAGAGCAATAAAACTCTGTGCTCGCTGGCGCCCCTGTGGCTTAAAAATTATTTTACCGAATTGACCAACGGCGTGAGTCCTTGGATACGAACTTCCAAGCGATCACCGGATTCGATTGGGCCGACGCCCGAGGGTGTTCCAGTCACGATCACGTCACCCGGCAGGAGCGTCATGTTTGTCGAAACAAAACTCACGAGATCGAAGCAATTAAAAATCATTTGGCTCGTGTTCGAGTTCTGACGAAGCTGCCCGTTTTGAAACAATTGAATGGTCAAATCATGCGGGTCAATCTTCGTTTCCACGTAAGGCCCGAGCGGCGTGAACGTGTCGAACGATTTTGCGCGCGCCCATTGAGTTTCCGAATTTTGAATCGTGCGGTCGCTGATGTCTTGCGCAGCGGTGTAACCAAAAATATATCGTGCAGCGGCGGCGGGAGTGACGTTGCGAACGCGTCGCCCGATGACGATAGCTAACTCGGCTTCGAAATCGGTGCGATGTTTTGGAAATGGGATTTCGATTTTCGATCCATCAGGAATCAATGAAGTGGTTGCCTTCAGCCAAAACAACGGTTCTTTCGGCAGCGGCTTGCCGTGTTCACGCGCGTGATCGGCGTAATTTAAGCCGATGGCGATAATTTTCGATGGCGCCACTGGCGTCAAAGTTTTCAAGCCTTTGAACGGTGTGGGTTTTTTATCGAAGGAGGGCGAACCGAAAACGTCTCCATTTAATTTGAAGAGTTCTCCGTCCACGACTTTCGCGTAAAAAATTTCGTCGCCTTTTTGAAATCTGCCGATAGCTGCCATAAAGTGCGCTATCCTTAACAAAATAGCCGCGAACGTCGCAAGATGAATCTACGGCGAGCGCGGAGGAGCGTTGATCAAACCAGCCATCGTTTAATCGTTTTGGCGCAAGCGAACCAAACCGCTTTGATTTGTTCCGAGGAAAAATCCATTTCCCGAATTTTGATTTTGCAAAATCGATCCGCGAAATCTTGTGGCCTTGCCAGTCTGCGGATTTATAAAACGCCCATCAAAAATTCCGGTTGTAGTCCTGAGTTTTACGGAAACTTTATTGGTCGCCGCAACCGTTGATTCAAGTTTTCCTGCGCTGATTTGGACGGGGCTTTCAAACCCTTCCAGATTTCCTCCGGCAAAACTTAAAATTCCATTTTGAAAGTTGAGAATCGGATTGAGGTCGGCGTCGAAAGCCGAACCGGTCACGACCACAACATTCGTAAAACCGGCCGGATAAAATTTCTGGTCAGTCATGGTGGAACGAAGCCAATTCAATGAACCGCTCAGATTGGTTCCAACATTGATCCAGCCGAAAACCGAGCCTTGACCGCGATAAAGTTTCACATACAGCGGCCAATCTCCCTCGGAAGAAGTAGAAACCGATTGGCTGATCGTGCTGCCGTCCGCCAATGCGCCAGAAAAACGAAGTTTTCCGGAACGATCCATGGTCGCCGCGCCAAAACCGTCGCCTGCCGGAATGGTTGCAGAATTCTGCCCCGGGAAAACCAGCGTGAATTTTTTAGAAAAATTTGCCGAACGATTATCCGCAGCAACGGAATATCCTTTTTTACCCGTCAATTGTGCCGTCCATATTCCGTCCGAAAGTGATCCCGTCAATTGATTGGATTCTGAATGCAATGTGCCGGTCAGATTTGTTTTGCCAAGATGAAGCTGAAGCGCCGCGTTTCCATCCGCGTCAAATTTTCCGCGCGCGGAAGTCGGCTTGCCCGCCACAATAAACCGCGCCGTGAACAAACCTTTGTCGGTCAAATTTAACGTGAAAAATCCGGAACTTTCATGACGGGGATTTGCGGCGTCGAAAAAAAGTCCGGCATACGAACCTTTCGCGGGGGAAAACGGATTGGGAACAAAGTTTGCCGTCAAAACCAGATTGGATTGCATCGTAAAATTGAGCGCAGAATCGCTGGAAGAAACGCCGCCCGACCAATTTGAAAAGAGTTGTCCCGCCTGCGGCTTGGCCATGATGTTGTAGTCGCGACCGACGACCAACTGGTCTCCGTTCAAATCAGGGACGGTGGTTCCACCGCCATTGATTTGCACGGTCAGTTGAGCGGTTCCGCTGTTCCCACCGCCACCGCCGCCAATTGGCACAGAACTAAAATCTGGTTCATTGGGCTGGCCGCGCACGGGATCACGAAACGCAATATTTTGAAACTGCGGCTCGCATTGAAAATCGTAATAAAAATTGTCGTAAAACGCCGCATTGTCCGCATCCGGCACGTGTGCGGTATCGACCTTGGGCCGAATCGTGATGGGCGATCCATTTAAATTCAGGCTGACCGATATCGCCCGGTAATCGGAATAACGGACCGCCGTGGATAGTTCGCGATGAAAGTTACAGGGCCCAATTCCGTTTTCGCCCCACGACCCAGGAAATCCATCCCAGGTTGTGCTGACGAGAAGTTCGCGTTTGGTCGGCCCAAGGGGCAAAAGTAAAATGGCTTCTTCGCTGCCGGAACTTCCACGCACGGTGGCAAAAAGTTTTATGGCGGCGGTTGTTTCCGTGGCGTTCTCGACCCACGATGGAACGACCACCGAACCTTGCCGCAAATAGAATCCACCTCCCAAATTCACCAGTGTGGCGGCAGCGGTGTTGTATTGAAAACTAACGCCGTAGCGTGTGTACATCCGTGGATGATTCGGATCCCAGCCTTTCCATTCGACCGACAATTCTTCGCTCGGTGTTTGTCCCTGCGGTTGGCGATACAGAACTGCGAAATTGACTGTGTCACCCACGCGCACTTGGGTTTTATCCACAATCAACATTACTATTTCTGTAGTGCGTTTTCCCGTGGTGGGTGCGGGCGCCGAATTGATCGCAAAATTTCCCATCATACCGTTGCCAGACAAATTCGTTTTCACATATGACGCGGCGGGTTGATGGCCGAGTGGAAATTCCCATGTCATTTCGCGAACGATATTTTTGTAGGCGTCAACGGATTCCCCCATTCGGTTGACGAAATTATCGCTCAGATAATGGCAGAAAGCGTAAGCCGGTTCATGCTTCATTATGTCCTGCCGGAATTCTCGACCCGCAGAATCTTTTGCCACCAACTCCGCATCGAGCGGAACGTAGGCGCGAAATAAACCCTGCGCATCGGTTTGAATCGTCCACTCCGTTTTTCCGTA
>JBKJOZ010000039.1:0-10067 GCA_046595315.1 Limisphaerales bacterium | reverse complement strand
CTTTCAGGCGCAATCCATTCAACCGGATAAATCCTGTCGCGTCGTCCTGGTTGTAGGCTTTGGTCGGGTCGGCTTCCATCGTGGCGATGTGCGGGTGAAAGTTCACTTCTTTTTCTTGCGCTTAATTTTCGGTTTTGATTCCGGCTCAACGTGAAAACCGATTTGCCGCTTCGGTGATTCGGGCGGCAGCGGGGGCGGATCGAGAATTGCCATGACGCGTTGCAGCACTTCCACAATTGCGCCTTCATGCACGTCAAGTCGTCCGGTGAGTTTGCGTTCCAGTTCGGCGAGTTGTCGGGCGAGTTCCTTCGTGCCGCCCAGCAGTTCGCGCATCTTCACAAACGCCCGCACGACAAAGACACTCATGCGCACCGCCGCCGGACTGTTCAAAACATTAGCCGCCATGACTGCGCCGTTTTCCGTGAAGGCTGAAGGAAGCTTGCGCCGTCCGCCGTGCGAACTTGAAGTCACAAATTGTGACTTCAAGTTTTCAAACTCCTTAATCGTCAATTGAAACATGAAGTCGTCGGGAAATCGCTTCAGGTTACGTTTCACCGCCTGATTCAACGCTTTGGTCGTCACGCCGTAAATGCGAGACAAGTCAGAATCGAGAATGACTTTCTGGCCGCGAATCGTACGTATCGCAGGAGCGATGATTGCAATTTGATTGCTCATAATAATTTTCTACGAACCGGTCGCAAATTGTGACCGGTTTAAACTCTACTTGATATGCCAATTTGGCATTTCAAGTTGCCTCGTTTTCACTTCTTCTTCTTCCCATGCACCTGCGCCGCGACTTTCAGGCGCAAACCATTCAACCGAATAAATCCCGTCGCGTCGTCCTGGTTGTAGGCTTTGGTCGGGTCGGCTTCCATCGTGGCGATGTGCGGATTGTAGAGGCTCACCGGGGACTTGCGCCCCGCCACCATGATGTTGCCTTTGTAAAGTTTCACACGGACGGTGCCCGTGACATTTTTTTGCGATTCATCAACGAGCGCTTGCAACGCGAGGCGTTCGGGCGCGAACCAAAATCCGTTGTAAACGAGCGTGGAATATTTCGGGATGAGCGAATCGCGCAGGTGCATGACTTCGCGGTCCATCGTGATGCTTTCCATCTGGCGATGCGCGAAATGCAAAATGCTGCCGCCGGGCGTTTCGTAAACGCCGCGCGATTTCATTCCGACAAAACGATTTTCCACGAGGTCAACGCGGCCCACGCCATGTTTGCCACCGAGCTTGTTCAAGGTTTGCATTACGCCGAGCGGATTTAATTTTTTGCCATTCACGGCGACGCAATTTCCTTTCACGAAATCGAGCGTGACGTATTCGGCTTTGTTCGGCGCGTCTTCAGGGAAAACGGAGAGCGTGTTGAAGTAGCCGCGATATTTCGCGTCGCTCGCGTCGAACCACGGGTCTTCGAGAATCCCGGCTTCGTAGGAAATGTGGAGAAGATTGCGGTCCATCGAATACGGTTTCTTCGCGCTGGCCTGCACGGGAATTTTGTGCGCGGCGCAATAATCAATCATCTCCTGGCGACCGGGAAAATCTTTGCGAAACCGTTCGTCGCGCCACGGAGCGATAATCTGCAATTCGGGCGCGAGCGCGGCGGCGGTGAGTTCGAAGCGAACCTGGTCGTTGCCTTTGCCGGTGGCACCGTGGGCGATGGCGTCGGCTTTTTCTTTGCGCGCAATTTCAATCATGCGCTTGGCGATGAGCGGTCGCGCAATGCTGGTGCCGAGAAAATATTGGCCCTCGTAAATCGCGCCCGCCTGAATCATCGGAAAAATAAAATCGCGCGCGAATTCTTCACTAAGGTCGTCGATGTAAAGTTTCGACGCGCCCGTTTTCATCGCCTTTTTGTCGAGACCCTTGAGTTCCTCTTCCTGGCCGATGTCAGCGCAGAACGCGACGACTTCCGCGTTGTATTTTTCTTTGAGCCACAAGAGGAGAACTGAGGTGTCAAGACCGCCGGAATAAGCTAAAACAATTTTCATAAATTTTGTGGGGTGAATAATCGCGGAAGACGCGGAATAGAAAAGGAGAATGTTGGTATCGCGCGACGAACTATTCGCGAATCCAACGTTTCGCTTTCATTTCAAAACGCGGCAGGGCTCCCGGCGCGACGATCGCCACTGGGACACGCAAACTGAAAATCGTTTGCAACTCTTTGGCGATGCGAGTTGCCAGATTCTCTGGATCATTGCAGTCGGATTTAGCTTCGATGCGAAGGGACAATTCCGTCATGGAGTTTTGCGTGGTGACGATTGCTTGGAACTCGGTGATGTCATCGAAGCGACAAAGGACATTCTCGATGGCGGAGGGATGAATGTTCACACCGCGCACGACAAACATATCGTCCGTCCGACCTAAAATTCCACCGCGCAATGCCAGTTCGAAACTGCCGCAGACGCAGGGAGAATTTTCCAGGCGTTGAACCAAGTCGCCGGTGCGATAGCGCAAAAGCGGAGAGCCTGTTCTGCTCAAAGTTGTGAGGATCAACTCGCCGGTTTCCTCGGCGGAAATATTCTTTCCGGTTTGCGGATCAACAATTTCGGCGATGTAAGCGGATTCGATGACGTGCAGAATTCCGGGTTGTTTCGGACATTCGTAAGTGACGGGGCCAACTTCAGTCATGCCGTGGTGATCGGAAACTTTTGCTCCGGGCCACAATTTCTCCAAACGTTCGCGAGTGACGGGAATACTTCCACCCGGTTCGCCGGCGACAATTAGTTTCCTGACGCACGACTTTCCTAAATCAATTTTTTCTTTGGCTGCAACTTCCGCCAAACGCAAAGCGTAGGTCGGAGTGCAGCAAAGGACGGTGATTTCATTTTCTAAAATCGCTTTCAATCGCGACTCGCTCGACAAACCACCACCAGGAACGCAAAGCGCGCCGATTTTTTGTCCTGCGTCGAACGCGAGCCAGAAGCCGATGAAAGGGCCAAACGAAAATGCGAAATAGATTTTGTCGTTCGCTCCAACTCCCGCCGCACGGAAAATTTTCTCCCAACTTTCCACCATCCAGTTCCAGCTTTCCGGCGTGTCGAGCCAGCGCAAGGGCGAACCGGTCGTGCCGCTGGTTTGATGGAAGCGCGTGTAGCGTTCGAGTGGAAAAGTCAGGTTCGTCCCGTAAGGCGGATTATTTTCCTGATCGGCAACCAGCTCTTGTTTGGTGGTGAAGGGAACTTTGCTGGAAAACTCTTCGACGCTTGTGAACTCGGTTCGAATTCCCGTGAGCTTCTTTGCGAAAAAGCGATTTTCAGGAATGATCGCACCAAGCAATTCCTGAAGTTTCGCAAGTTGATGCGCGCCGATTTGTTCGCGACTGGCAAATGGTTTTGCCATGAACTCAACTTTGATTCGGTTTCGCGGAAGCAGCTTGTGGAATCACGGTCTTGGGTGCAGGGGGATTCGGTTTGTAAAACGTCACCAGACAACCGCCCACCGCCGCGAGCAAAATGCCAAGAAAAAATTGCGGTTTGATCGAAGAAATTCCTCCCGCAGGCGGATGTTGCCAGATGGAAAAAAGCGCATTCACGATCGGCGCGCCGGCAAAGACGATCGACATCACGACGGGTGGCGTGCCTTTCGCGCCGAAGGCCAGCAACACGCCGAACGCGCCAATCGCTCCGACGATTCCGGCGATGAGTGACCACGCCATTCCCTTGGCAGGATAATTCCACGACGCGCCTTTCATCATCAGCAGAGCGAGCGGGGCGAGAACGGCGGTTAAAAAATAGGCCAGGCCGACGAACAGGAACGCTTTGTAACGTCCGTTGACGGGATCGGCCATGTTGGTTTGGCCGGTGTGCAGGAACACGCCGTAAACGCCCCAGGTAACGACCGTCATCAATGCGAAGATCAACCAATTCATAGGCGCGAGTTTATGAAGCGCGGCTCTTTACATCAACCGGTTTGTCGGCGAATTTTCTTGCGTGAATCTTCCCAAATCCCAAGCGTCTTAACATTGTGAAACTAATTTTTATTGGCTTGTGCTTGCTTCTGATTGGATGCGCCACGTCGAACACATTTGAAAAACGGCGCGTGGAACGAAGCGCTGCTTACGCCGCGTTGTCGCCCGAACTTAAAACTGCCGTTGAAAAAGGAGAGATCAAAATGGGAATGCCGGAAGACGCCGTTTATCTGGCGTGGGGTGCGCCTTCAGAAATTTTGAAATCAGCCAACGAACAGGGCGAAATGACGCGCTGGCTTTATTACGGTTCCTACATGCAGGAAAATCGTTATTGGACGGGTTCACGTGGTCGCGGTTTTCCCTCGGAGCGTTTGGAATACGATTACATTCCGCGCGATTACGTGAGTGCAGAGATTATCTTTGCCAAGGGCGTTGTGAAAAGTTGGAGCATGAAGCCGCGCCCAACGTATTGACGAAACGACACTTATTTTTTCAGCAATTCCGCAGGGGCGACTTCAATTTTATCCGCGATTTCTTTTGGGATGGTGCAGGCGGTCATTTTTCCTCCGTGAGGATGGGTGACGCAAACCACCGTCAAAGAGCCGTGTGCCACTTCCACAACGGGTGAGGCGTTCAGTTTATAAAATCGGAAAACGTAGCTCAGTGATTTGGATCGCTTTTCCGACACGAGCAATTGCACTTCCACTTCGTCTTCAAAATAAAGGGGGTGTTTGTAATCGCACTCGGCGTGGACGCGGGGCCACCCAACCGGCGGTTCTTTGGTGACGATCGAAAAACCGAGCGAACGAAAAAAACCATGCTCCGCCGTTTCCATGAACCGGAAAAAATTCGGAAAATGCATGATGCCCGCCATGTCTGTGTCGGAAAACTCCACGCGGCGCACTGCTTTAAACTTGTAAGACATGGCCGAAATCTAAATTACGATTTGCGATTTGCGATGGAAAAGTCTTGAGCCACTTGAGCAAAAACCTCTGCGGTTTCCTTGGCCATTTTTTCGATATTGAAGTTCTCGAAAACGGTTTTCTGCCCTTTTTTGCCGAGAACGCGCGCGGTTTCTTCATGCAAAAGTAAATCGGCAATAGTGTCCGCCAGCGACTTCGCGTTCGCCTCAGAGATCAAGCCGCCGCCCGTGGCTCCGATCAATTCAGGAAACGCGGCGTGTCGCGGTTGCACCACTGGAATTCCCGCCGCCATCGCCTCAATCACATAAAGCCCAAACGCTTCTCCATAAAGCGCTGGCACCGAAAAAACGGAAAGCGATTTTAGGAAATTAACCTTTTCCGCCCGCGAAAGATTTGGAAAAAACTGAGCATCCGCCAGCACGCCATTGGATTTTAAACGCTCCCGCATTTGGTCAACAAAAGCTTCGTCGCTCGGGCCGCAACCGCCACCCACCTTCAATCTCAAATTTTTAAATGCCTCACGTTTTTTCAGGTCAATAAAAGCATCGACCAAAATATCCAAACCTTTTTCAGGACACATCCGCGCAAAGTAACCAAGCGTTGGAAAGTTTTGAGTTTTGAGTTTTGAGTTCTCAGTTGAATCGTAGCCCTCGAGATTGATTCCGTTGTAAATCACGCGAATTCGATTTGCAGAAATTCCCAACCGGCTTCCCATCAGTTCCGCAAAATAGTTACTGGGCGCGATGAACATGTCCACGTCAGCCACGCGTTCCGCTAGAATTTTCCACGCGAGGTATCGGTGCGGTTCAGACAACGAATCGAGAAAATAATCTTCGCCTTGCAATGAACAAACCACCGGCACGTTCAATTCTTTTTTCAGCCGACGCGCCATGCTGACGAGCAGCGCGTTGGAGAGAGAAATAATTTCTGGTTTTTCGTTCGCCTTGATCCAGCGAATCATCTCTTCCAGTTCGCGCGCCTGATTGCCTTCTTCGCCACGCAACATCGAAACCGTCAATTCGCCGAGATCGCGCGGATGCGTTTTGCCCGCTTGACCGGAAGCGAGCTTGAGCAACGACGGCGACGCAAAAAGTCGATGCAACCATTGCGGCGCATTTTGAAAAAACCTAAATTTCTGTTCGAGATAAACGCTGATGCCTGAGAAAAAAATTGGTGTGCCCGCGCTTTGATTCTCTTCATCCAACGTGAGCGGCAAATACAACGGCAACATCAACGTCGAGTGGCCGAGTTTCCGCAGCGACGCCACCAATGCGTTGTCGCGAAAACAGCCGCCGCAAAACATCGCGCCCGCGCCCGGTGTGATTTGGAGGATGTTCACACGCCTGAAAAAGTCGGATTAAACGAGCCGTTTACATTCGCCATCCATCAACCGCAACGCTTCCGCAATCACCTCATCCGTCACATCGAGCACTGGTCGGAGCCGAATAGATTTTTCTCCGCAACGCACCACGAGAAGCCCGAGTTCGTAAGCGCCTTTCCAAAATTGATCGCGCATTTCGCGGGTTGGTAAATCGAACGCTAAAAGCAAGCCGCGACCGCGCACTGCGCTGATTGTGTTCGGATATTTGTTCGCCAACGCAGCGAGGCCCGTCTTGAAAACATCGCCTTTGACCCGCGCATTCTCCACCAATTGCTCGGCTTCGATCACGCGAAGGTAGTGCGTCGAGCGAACGTAGTCGCAAAAATTTCCGCCCCACGTCGAGTTGATGCGGCTGGGCAAACGAAAACAATTATCCTTCACCTCATCGAGACGCGGGCCTGCCATGATGCCGCAAACCTGCGCTTTTTTTCCGAAACACAAAATGTCCGGCAACACGCCGAGATGTTCGCAGCACCAGTTCTTCCCCGTGATGCCCATCCCGACCTGCACTTCGTCGAAAATCAAAAGAATATCGTTCTCGTCGCAAATGGTGCGCAACGTTTGCAACCATTCTTTGCGGAAATGCACGTCGCCGCCTTCACCTTGCGCTGGCTCGATGATGATCGCCGCCAGATCAATTCCCTTTTTGGCAATGACTTCGCGGATTTGCGCCTCGGATTTTTTCTCCGCCGCCATCGCCGCTTTCTCGCGCTCCATTTCGGGCAACGAAAAATCAAGGCCCGGCGCACTCACTCGCGGCCATGGAAACTTGGCGAACAATTCCACCTTTTTCGGATCGGTGTTCGTCAAACTCATCGTGTAACCGCTGCGACCATGAAACGCGTTTTCGAAATGCAGAATCTCCGTCCCGCGTTCGCCATGTCCCGCTGCCATATTTTTGCGCACTTTCCAATCCATCGCGGCCTTGAGCGCGTTTTCCACCGCAGCCGCGCCGCCTTCGATGAAAAAATATCTTTCGAGCGGCGGCAGACCCATCACCCGCGCAAACGTATCCACGAACGTCGCGTATTGCGTCGAGTACATGTCGGCATTGGCGACCTTGATTTTCGCCGCCGCGAGCAACTCCGCTTCGACTTCCGGTTTGTCAAAATGCGGATGGTTGTAGCCAATCGGTTGCGACGCGTAAAAGCTGTAAAGATCAATGAACGTCCGGCCGCTCGGCGCATCAACGAGGCGCGACCCGCGACTTTTTTTCAAGTCAATGACGATCTTGAAACCATCGACCAAAATATGTTTTTCCAGTTCCGCAACGACGTTTTCCGGCGCGATGTTTGACGCGGAAACGGTTTTCGATTTTGCGAGTGGCTGTTGTGTTTTTTCCAAAGTCTCCATAAAAAAATTATCCGCTGTAACGTAGGGGAACGCAAAAGGTTCGTTCAAGTCAAATGGGGTTGCGCCGTTGAATTAGCCAGGTGCGCTGCAAAAAATAGCGGCGACCTGAGGTCGCCGCCACTTGAGTAATCGAATGCGGAACATTATTCGCCGCTGACGATTGATCCATCTTCTGCTACGTGCATTTTAGGATTTTTGCCCGGTTCAGCGAATTGGATTTCATAGACTACGCGGCCCGTGCGCGTTTCTTTGTCGATGTCATCTATCTTTCCGTTTGGCGAATGTTCGCGAACTGTTTTTTGCACAGCGGCAGGCAGGTCGCTAAACTTCGTTCCGATGCTCGGGCTGGAAACCGCTCCAGCAGCTTCAGCGCCTTCGATCGCTTTATCGCTTTTCACGATCGTTCCATCTTCGGCGATGTGCATTTTAGGATTTTTGCCCGGTTCGGAGAACTGAATTTCATAGACCACGCGTCCGGTCCGCGTTTCTTTGTCAATGTCGGCAACCTTCGCGTTGGGAGCTTTGTCGTGAAGTGTTTTTTGCACAGCGGGCGGGAGGTCGTTGAACTGAGTTCCAAGACTTTTGTCTGTGGCAGCCCCAGAGCTCTCGTGAATCATCGTATTGTTCCGATCCTCGCGGGTGGCGCAGCCGCTAATCAATCCCAGTGCTACTACTCCGATCATAATTTGATTTTTCATAAGTTCCTTTTGTTTAAGTTTCTTTTTGTCTGTTATAACAACGGATGGAATCGAAGAGCTGACAAGTGAAACTCGCCCTGATTCTTTTCTACAAGAATTAGCATGCTTTTGGAGGGGAGGGATTAGTCCCAAGTAGGGTATGTCGCTTAAAAAAGTGAGTTGATGGGAAACGTCGATTTGTGCCGAGTTCCCCGCAATTCCTAAAAAATTTTGCCAAGCAGAACTTTCACCCGTATATACACGCGAACTTTATGTCCGCACAAAACGCTGTGAGCAAAACCAAATCTTCCGCTGAGCAAAAACCGGTTGCGACCAAACGCACGTTCAAAAAACTTCTCGCCGCCAATCGCAGCGAAATCTCCATCCGCATCTTTCGCGCGGCCACGGAACTCGGGCTGCGCACGGTCGCGGTTTATGCGCAGGAAGATCGGCTTTCCATTCATCGTTTCAAAGCGGACGAGGCGTATCTGGTCGGCGAAGGCAAAGGGCCGGTCGGCGCGTATCTCGACATCGACGGCATCATCGCGCTCGCCAAGGAAAAAGAGATTGATCTCATTCATCCGGGCTACGGATTTCTTTCTGAAAATGCGGGGTTCGCTCGTGCTTGCGAAAAAGCCGGAATCGTTTTCGTTGGTCCACGTCCGCAATTGCTCGAATTGATGGGCGACAAAACCGCCGCGCGCGGTCTCGCCAAAAAAATTGGTGTGCCGGTTTTGCCGGGGAACGAAGAGCCGATTGAAGAGCGCGGCAAAGCGTTGAAGATCGCGCAGGAAATTGGTTTCCCGCTGATTATCAAAGCGGCATTCGGCGGCGGCGGTCGTGGGATGCGGGTCGTTCATAAGGCGGCCGATTTGCAAAATCTCCTCGACGAAGCGCGCAACGAAGCGGAACGCGCCTTCGGCAATGCGTCGGTGTTTCTGGAAAAATATATTCCACGCGCCAAACACATCGAGGTGCAAATCCTCGGCGACAAACATGGCAACGTCGTTCATTTACACGAACGCGATTGCTCGGTGCAACGTCGGCATCAAAAGGTGATTGAGATCGCGCCGTCGATTCATCTTGATGAAAAAGTTCGCAAAGAACTTTGCGACGCCGCTGTGCGCATGGCGAAGGAAGTCAAATACGACAACGCTGGCACGATTGAGTTTCTTTACAATCTCGACACCAAAGAATGGTTTTTCATCGAGATGAATCCGCGCATTCAAGTGGAACACACCGTCACGGAAGTCATCACGGGAATTGATTTAGTGCGCGCGCAAATGTTGATCGCGCAAGGTTACGAATTACATGGGCCGGAAATTGGTCTGCCCCGGCAAAATGACATCCCGCGCAACGGTGTCGCCGTGCAATGTCGCGTCACGACCGAAGATCCTGAAAATAAATTCATGCCCGATTATGGCAAGATTTTGACTTATCGCTCGGCGGGCGGTTTTGGCGTGCGGCTCGATGGCGGCATGGGTTACGCGGGCGCAGTCATCACGCCATTTTACGATTCGTTGCTCGTGAAGATCACGGTGAGCGGTCAGGATTTTCCCATGGCGTTGCAACGGATGGATCGCGCGTTGCGAGAATTCCGAATTCGCGGCGTGAAGACGAACATTCCGTTTCTCGAGAACGTCATTCACAACAAAACTTTCCGCGATGGTGTTGCCACCACGCGACTGATCGACGATACGCCGGAACTTTTTAAATTCAAAGCGCGGCGGGATCGCGCCACCAAGCTGCTCAACTTTTTGGGCGACACGATTATCAACGGCAATCCGCAGGCGAAAGGTTACGTGCCGAAAACGGCGTTG
>JBKJOZ010000332.1:0-10977 GCA_046595315.1 Limisphaerales bacterium | reverse complement strand
AAAAAAATTGATCATTACGTCACGACCCATTTTCACCTCGACCATTTTGGCGGCGCGGCGGAACTGGCGGCGTTGATACCCATCGGACAGGTTTATGACAATGGTGTTCCTGAAAATAATCCTGACCACCAACCCGACGACACGTTCTGGCGATAGGCGAGCAAGCCGTATCGTGACTTTAGAGCGGATAAACGAAATATCCTTCATCCCGGCGATGTAATTTCGTTACAGCAATTGAAGGGGCCGAGTCTCACGCTGCGTTGTATTTCGGCAAAGCAGAAATTTATTTCACCGCCGCCCCAGACAAAAACGAATCCGCTTTGCGATACCGGAATAACGAAGCCGACCGACATATCCGACAACGCCAACAGCATCGCTCTGGTTCTCGACTTTGGGGCGTTCCGGTTTTTCGACGGCGGCGACCTGACGTGGAACGTGGAAAAGGAACTCGTATGCCCGACCAATCGCGTGGGGCAGGTAGATGTTTACCAGGTGAACCATCATGGGCTCGACGTGAGCAACAACCCGTTGCTGATTCACAGCCTCGCGCCGACCGTTTCCGTGATGAACAACGGCCCGCGCAAGGGCACATCCAAAACAGCCATTGACGCACTCAAAACTTCGCCGGGAATTCAGGCGATGTATCAACTTCACAAAAACGTTCGCGACGACCGCGAGAACAACACCGCCGGCGAATTGATCGCAAATCTTGATGAAAAATGCGCCGCCAACTACATCAAACTTTCCGTGAACCCTTCGGGAAAATCCTACACCGTTTCCATTCCCGCAACGGGCCAAAAAAAGACTTTTCAGACGCGGGCGAAATAATCACACCGCGCCTTAAAATCTGGCGATTAACGCCGCACCAACAGGACGATTAAAACAATCAGGATTACGAGGCCAAGTGAGCCTCCGCCGATCCAGTAAACATTTCCGAGAACAGGTGATAACATTAGGTTCATAGTTTTTTTCCTTCATGGACGGCAACGTTTGCCCTCCCTCAATGGACTCTCTATTTTTTTGCAGAACTTGCCTATAGGTTCGCGCCCTACTTGACGCTATGAAGGAATTCCGGTGGGTAATGTGTCACGTCAACTTCCCGTGGAACCATTGGCAAATTTCACTAATTCAATTTTCGCGACGAACCATATTTATTTTTATGGAGGAACGTGTTGATATTTCGGTCCAGCTTGGGATCTTCCTGCCCCTTGTCTTTCCTGTAGGTTCGGCTTAAAACTTTTTCATGAACCGCCGAAAATTTCTTAAGCTTAGTTCCACCGCTGCCGCTGCGCTCTCTACCGTCAGTTATATTCCCACCACGTTTGCCGCTGAAAAAGCGAAACGCGTCGGACTGATCGGCGCCGGTTGGTATGGGAAGTGTGATTTGTTTCGGCTGATTCAGGTTGCGCCAGTGGAGGTGGTTTCGTTGTGCGATGTGGATAAACAAATGTTGAGCAACGCGGCGGACATGGTGGCCGAGCGGCAGGTTTCGAAAAAGAAACCGCGCACGTATTCGGATTATCGCCAGCTTATCAACGACGGCGGCATCGACATCGCGATCATCGGGACGCCGGATCATTGGCACGCCTTGCCGATGATTGAAGCGTGCAAAGCCGGTCTGGATATTTACGTGCAAAAACCGATCGGGGTCGATGTGGTGGAATGTCAGGCGATGCTCGCCGCCGCGCGCAAACATAAACGCGTGGTGCAAGTGGGATTGCAACGTCGCAGCACGCCGCACTTGATCGAAGCGCGCGACCAAATTATTCGCGAAGGCAAGCTCGGCAAAATCGCGATGGTGGAAATTTGTTGTTACTACCACATGCGACCGCAGGAAAATCCGCCGGACAGCGCACCACCTGAAAATCTCGATTACGAAATGTGGACCGGCCCCGCGCCGATGCGTCCGTATAATCCGCTGGTGCATCCACGCAAGTGGCGCGCGTTTATGGAATATGGGAACGGCATCATCGGCGACATGGCGGTGCACATGTTCGATACGACGCGTTGGATGTTGGATCTTGGTTGGCCAAAACGAATTAGTTCGAGCGGGGGAATTCTTGTGCAGAAGGATGCGAAGTCGAACATCGCGGATACGCAGACGGCGACGTTTGATTACGATGATTTGAAAGTGATCTGGACGCATCGCACTTACGGTTCCGCGCCCGATCCGCAATATCCGTGGTCGGCGATTTTCTATGGCGACAAAGGGACGTTGAAGGTGGGTTTGATGGGTTATGATTTTATTCCACAAGGCAAAGCCAGCGAAATAATTCATCGCGACGTGACCTACGAACTTGAACAGTTTCCAGAAGATAAAACGGAAAAAGATTTGGAGAAACATGTCGCGCCGGCGATTCGCGGGCACATGAAAAATTTTCTCGCCAATATCGAGAGTCGCGGCAAACCGGTTTCCAACATCGAGCAGGGCCACATTTCCAGCGCCTCGTGCATCATGGCGAACCTCGCGATGAAACTCGGACGCACTCTCGCCTGGGACGCCGAGAAAGGTCGCGTGATCAACGACGACGAAGCGAACCAAATTTTGCGCCGCCCATACCGCGCGCCGTGGGTGCATCCTGAAGTCGAGAAGGTTTAGAGTTTCAAAACTAACGCGGCTAACGCTCGATAGATATTTGGCGAGGCCCAACCGTATCTAAATCAAAAGGTTTGAAGCCGAGTTGCAACGCCGGTGAATTTATTTCCAGTTTGAAGCGGGCAAGATTCGTGGTGGCAAAGCGGGGATTCGCGATGATGGAATGAGCGTCGTGACCGGACGCGCGCCATTTCTCCCAGCCGCCGGGATAATTTAAAGTCGCATTCGTTCGTGTGTCGAAAAAGAGATTGTTGTCCTGAATGAATTTTCCATTCAGGTAATCGCCTTCCAATAATTTGCCGGAATCGAAGAAGATAATATTTTTCTCAAACGTGAACCCAACGTGATCTTCGGCGCGCGTGCGTTGCAATTGCGCGTCGCGGCCAAAGGCGAACACGTTGTTGCGCACGATGTTTTCCTTTCCGTAATGTTGATGAAACCCGCCGTGTGTCGTGCGAAACACCACATTGTTTTCCGCGAAAATAAACGAACTGCCTTCATCGAAATAAATTCCCCAGCCGCCATAACGAAGCCCTTCGATGTCGTGCCAAAGATTATTGCGAATGACGGTTCCTGGAGATGGACCGAGCGTGTAGATGCCTCCCATATCGCTGAGAATCGGGCCGTCGCCGTTCGATTTTTTTCCGAGATGATGGACGTGGTTGAACTCGACAATATTATTCGATGCGAGCGAATCTTCGTAACCCCACGTCCAGCCAATGGCAATTCCGCCGTAGAATAAATCGTGAACAGAATTGTGCGCGATGTGATTGCCAAAAGATTGGCCGATCCAAATTCCCTGGCCGCTGGGAAATAATTTTCCGCCGTCCTGAATATTGCAGTCCGTAACTTCGTTGTGGTGCGCTTGTTGAAGAGGATTTGTGCGAAGGATGGTTTCGCCGATGCGAATTCCTCCCGCAGCTAGATCGTAAAAATTACAGTGCGCCACACGATTGCTTTGGCAACCGCGACCGAGTTGCAATCCGTAGCTGCCGACATTTTCAAATTTGCAGTTTTCAAATAAACAATTTCTCGCGCCCTCGGCACGCACGATTCCCGGAACACCAAAGGCGGCCTGGGCAAAGCCAAAAATATCAGGTTCAGGTGTGGAGGAGATGTGACGTTCCGTCTTGCCGAAGTTCGTGGGAAAAAACCATTCGTTGTGCGAAAAAGTCAGACCGCGAAATTGGATATGTTCGACGAAATTCGTCCCGTCGGGATGTCCTTCGAGGCGCAGACATTCGGCGAGATTGGGCGCGATGGCGACGAAGCCGTTCAAAGTTTCACCGGGCAATGGCAGGTAATAAACAGTGCTGGTCTCGCGATTGAAAAACCATTCTCCCGGTTGATCCAGCGCTTCGAAAATTCCTTCAACGTAATATGGATCGCCTGCTTGTAATTGAAAAACGCTGCGTTTATTGGACGATAAAATTTTTTCTTTCTCATCAATGTTCGTGATCGGCAATCGTGATTCCACCCAGCGCGTCATAGCGACGGCTTCGCCTTGCGCCGCAGATGGCCAAGCCTTCAGATCGCCGTCTTTGAATTTGAAGCGGCTGTGGCCGTGTTCCCAAGTCGCTGTTGCATCAGGCAAACTGGCTACTTGAAAATAGCCGTTGTTCGGATGACGCGCTCGTTGTCGGCGCTCACCGTTAACCCAGAGTTGATGAAAATTCCAAGTGGCTTCACGGGCTTCTGGAATTGCGGCTGACCAAAGCTGTTTTCCGTCGATAATGATTTTTTTCCAATTTGAAATTGTTTTTCCCGCACTGACTACGACGTGTTCGCCGGAGAAAGCCGCGAGGAGCAGTGGAGACTCTTTTGTTCCCGATAAATCCGAAGTGATAACGAGTGGCTCATTCAGTAAATAAATTCCGCCACGCACGAAGATGGAAACAGGTTGCTGCCACGCACCGCCTTGTTGTTGCTTCAATTCTCCAGCCGCTTGTAATGCTCGTGTGAGAGTTTTAAACGGTCCGTCTTTTCCAAGGCGGTTTGGTTTCACCATCATCCCCGTCCAGCCGTCATTTCCATTCGTGGCGACAAAGAATGTTCCAAGACGAGGACGCGTCGCTGCGATCTTTTGATTTTCAAAACCTGCGCAGCCGACGAATAAAACGAAACAGAACAACCAAGCAAAAATTCTCATGCGATGACATTGCACTTGGCGTTTTTAATTTCCAGCTTTGGATTTTAGTGGGGAAGCAGTTCTGCGGTCATTGGTTCTGGTGGTGCATCGACTTTTGCTCGTGGCACATCCAAAATGATGGGATGTTCGAACCGCCTGATACATTTCATTTGTCCGCCGCGATCGGTTGGCTGGAATTGGGCAATCCTGCCGAAGCTAGCGAAGAATTGGATAAGATTACCCCTAGCCTTCTTGCCACGCCTGAGGTTCTGTCGGTCCGTTCGAGTATCTATTTTAGTTTTAAAAATTGGCAGGAAGCCGATTCCGTGACGCGCATTCTCGTGGAACTGCAACCGGAGGTTCCGTCGCACTCGACTAATCTGGCCTACGCTGCTCGTCGCAAACCGGATGGAAGCCTTTTGGAAGCCAAAGAAATCTTGTTGAAAGCCGCCGATCTTTTTCCGCGCGAATTTATTATTTGCTACAACCTTTGCTGTTACGAATCACAACTCGGCAATTTGGAACAAGCTAAAATCTGGCTGCACCGCGCTTATGAATTGGGAGACCGCAAAACAATTCAGGAAATGGCGCGAGAGGACGCCGACCTCGAGCCTCTCCGGAAGATTTATAATCTTCTCGGCTAATTAAGGTTAAGTCGTGCTATTCGGCACAATTGCTCCACACTCCCCCGATGCCTTTTCGCGCACTCGGTCTCGATCCAAAAATTTTACAGGCGGTTCAGGAAGCCGGTTACACGGAGCCTACACCGATTCAAGCAGCAGCTATCCCGCAAATATTGGCGGGCCACGATTTGATTGGCATCGCGCAGACGGGCACGGGAAAAACGGCTGCATTTACTTTGCCGATGTTGACAAAGTTGTCGGCGCTGATTGGTGGCGGCAACGTTCGCGGCACACGCGCGCTGGTGCTGGCGCCGACGCGTGAACTTGCTCTGCAAATCGCGGAGAACGTTCGTATTTACGGCAAACATTTGCCGTTGCGCGTGGCGACAGTTTTCGGCGGCGTGAACGAACGTCCTCAGATTGATGCGCTTCGGAATGGGACGCATTTGATTATCGCTTGTCCGGGTAGATTACTCGATTTAATGAGCCGACGCTGCGCTGATTTTTCCGGCCTCCAATATTTGGTACTCGATGAAGCCGACCGAATGTTAGACATGGGGTTTCTTCCCGCCATCCGGCAAATTATAAAATCACTGCCGCAGAAACGGCAGACGCTGCTTTTCTCCGCGACCCTTTCGCGTGAGATTGAATCGCTCACCCATGAATTTCAGCGTTCCCCAAAAACCGTGCAGATCGGTCGTCGCGCCAATCCTGCAGAGACGGTGACGCAACTCGTTTACGAAGTGCCGAAACATCTCAAGTCCGCGCTGCTCGTGCATCTGTTGCGCGATCCGGCCATGAACATGGTTTTGGTTTTTTCACGCATGAAACACAGCGCAGATCGCATCGCGCGCGGTCTTGAAAGCAAAGGGATTAAAACGGCGACGTTGCATTCCAATCGTTCGCAAAATCAGCGGCTCAAAGCGTTGAAGGATTTTAAATCAAACGCGGTTCGGGTGTTGGTGGCGACGGATATCGCGGCGCGCGGCATAGATGTTGATGGAATTTCACACGTCGTGAATTACGATTTTCCGATGCACGCCGAGGATTACGTTCATCGCATCGGTCGCACAGGTCGAGCTCACGCGGTCGGCGACGCAATCAGCTTTGTCACGCCGGAAGATCACGGCGAATTGCGTTCGCTCGAACGTTTCATCGGACGCGGCATCGTACGAAAAAAGGCGGAAGGATTCAATTATGCGGCGGCATCGACCGAACCCGATTATGCCGACCGGCAACGACCGCAAGGAGGCGGACGGCGTCATTCAAGTGCGGCACCTCAGGGAGGCGGCACTGGTGGGCGGGGTGAATCAAATCGCCGCTCGCAGGGCGGTGGGCGTTTCCACTCACGGTGAAAAAACGCTAAATTGTTTGGAAGGGTGTCTCCCTGACTTTCAGTCAAGGGAGATAGTTTGCGCCGAATGTTTATCGCTTTTTAGCAGCGGCGGATTTAGCAGCGATGGCCTGATTTTTCTTCTGGTTGGCGCTGTTCGTGGTCGCTTGTTTCTGTGAGGACTTCTTCTGATTCGATTTCGGGGATTTATCGCCCATAATGTTTTTTATTTCTACTGCATTGACCTGCCTGCGGCATAAATAGTTTCGCCGAAAGCGCGCGCATCATGACTGGGCCGAGCGGCAATTGTAAATGATGGACGCGATTGATCTGCTCAATTTTCGCTAACAACAGAACGCCTTGCTCGTCCTGTGAAGTGCGAATAATCTCAGTTCATGCCTTTTTTTCGCGAAATAAAACGACGGTTTTTTGCCGTCCTGTTTTGTTCCGGCTTGAGCTGCTTTGCTGGTCCCACGAATGAAACGCCGTGGTGGAGTTTGGTTCCTATTAACCGTCCTGCTGTTCCTGTTTCGAAAAAGGAATTCGCTACGCGCAATGCGATCGATTTCTTCATCGCCACAGAGCTTTGCAAAAATAGTTTGGCTCCTTCGCGTGAGGCAGACCGGCGCACTCTGTTGCGACGAGTCTATTTCGATTTAACCGGTTTGCCCCCTTCGCCCGAAGAAATTGCTAAATTTGAGAAAAATAGATCTCCACGAGCCTACGAAGAAGTTGTTGAGAAGTTGCTGGCGTCACCGCGCCACGGCGAACGATGGGCACGCCATTGGCTCGATGCAGTTCGCTTTGCGGAATCAAACGGGTTTGAGATGAACCAGACGCGCCCGAATGCGTGGCCGTATCGCGACTACGTCATTCGTTCTTTTAATGAAGACAAACCATTCGATCAATTCGTCATTGAACAACTTGCGGGCGACGTCGTCGGAGTGGACGAGGCGATGGGTTTTCTAGTGGGCGGCCCGTGGGACCAAGTAAAAAGTCCGGATCCAGTTCTGACAGCAAACCAACGCGTGGAAGAATTGCACGACATGGTGAGCGTGAGCAGTTCGACTTTTCTTGGACTAACGGTGGGTTGCGCCCGTTGTCACAATCATAAGTTCGACCCGATTCCGCAGACGGATTATTTCGCGATGAAAGCAGTTTTCGAAGGTGTGAAACATGGCGAGCGCCCCATGCACAGGGTCGATGCGGAGTTGCGAAAAAATGAATTAGCCGAGAAGCGTGCACGCCTTACAGCCGTGGAAACTGAGCTGGAGAATTTTGAACCGCTGGCGAATCCGCAAGCGACAAACGAGGTGCGCTCCAAGGTAAACGCGCGAAAGAACGTCGAACGGTTTCCACCCGTCCAAGCGAAACGGTTGCGAGTCGTTATTTCAAAGACCAGCGACGCTGAGCCGTGCATTGATGAGTTGGAAATTTACACCGCTGGAAAAAATTCTCGAAATATTGCGCTGTCAACCAATGGCACAAAGGCGAGCGCGTCGAGCGTGTATCCAAATTCAGATATTCATCGGCTTGAACACATCAACGATGGCCAATACGGCAACAGTCGTAGCTGGATTTCAAACGAACGCGGCAAAGGTTGGGTCGAGTTGGAATTTCCAGAGTTTGTTACGATTGAAAAAATCGTGTGGGGCCGTGATCGCGAGCAACGTTTCGCCGACCGACTCGTCTTGGATTACAAAATTGAAGTGGCGACGGGATCGAATGATTGGCATGTGGTTGCTTCGTCTAGCGACCGCGAGAAATACGAAGCTAATAATAAGTCTGGGTTGGATTCCACCAGGTCATCCAATAAAACCGCTCTGAAATTACTTGCTGAACGGGCTGAACTGGAACGGCGCATCGCGGAGTTAGCAAACATTCCCATGGCTTATGCCGGAACATTGGACGCGAACCCTGAACCCACGTATTTGCTGTATCGCGGGGAAGCGACGCAGAAACGCGAGGAAGTAAAACCAAATTCATTGAGCGCGGTTCCCGTGGCTTTTGGAATTGATTCAAAAGGTGAATCGTCAGGCAAATTATCTGAAGACCAACAGCGTCGGCTTGGGCTGGCCAAATGGATCGCGAATCCAGGAAATCCACTGACCGCTCGCGTGATGGTGAATCGTATTTGGCAATTCCATTTTGGTGAAGGTCTCGTCGCCACGCCGAGCGATTTTGGGAAAAACGGCGCGCGGCCTTCTCATCCCGAATTATTGGATTGGCTTGCATCTGAATTCATCAACCACGGCTGGAGCATCAAACACATTCACCGGCTCATCGTGAATTCGGCGACGTATCGGCAGGCGAGTGCGACGCGCAAAGAGGGCACTGAGCTGGACGCAACCACGAAATTGCTCTGGCGATTTCCGCCCCGCCGTTCCGATGCCGAAGTGATTCGCGATTCCATTCTCGCCGTCAGCGGAAAACTCGACCTCACGATGGGCGGACCCGGTTTCAGTTTTTTTGAAACCAACGATAATTACGTTCGCATTTATGCGCCACGTCGTGAGTGGTCGCCCGACACATTCCGCAGAATGATTTATGGCACCATCGTCCGTCAGCGAACGGATGGCGTGTTCGGCGTTTTTGATTGTCCCGACGCCGGGCAAATTGCGCCCAAACGAAATGTGAGCACGACTCCTTTGCAGGCACTGAATCTTTTGAATAGTTCGTTTATCATGCAGCAAGCCGATTTTTTTGCAGAACGTTTGCAGAAAGAAGCGGGCGCTAATTTTAACTCACAAATCCGTCGCGCTTTCGCACTTGCGCTGCAACGTGAGCCGACCCGCGAGGAAATCGTTGCGTCGAAAAAGTTTATTCGCGATGAAGGGTTGCCAATGTTTTGCCGCGCAATTCTAAACGCGAACGAGTTTGTTTACATTTTTTAAGAATGAACGATCAAACGATTTCAAATGCGGGCCGTTGGATGTTGAACCGACGTGACTTTCTACGCCACGGCGGCACCGGCCTGAGCGCGGTGGCATTGTTGTCGTTGCTTGGCGGACAAAAATTGCTCGGAAATAAAACTTCTTTGCAGTGGTCGTCCGAAAAACCAATGGCGCCGCGCGCGCCGCATTTCAAACCGAAAGCAAAAAACGTCGTCGTAATCTTTTGCTCCGGAGCTCTGAGTCATCTCGACGCGTGGGACTACAAGCCGGAATTGATCAAGCGTCACGACCAGCCTATGCCCGGTTCCAGCGGGCTTCTCACATTCCAAGGAGAAAACGGAAACCTCATCAAGCCACTCTGGGAATTTCGTCCGCGTGGACAATCTGGAAAAATGATCTCCGATATGTTGCCGAATCTCGCCGAACTGGCTGACGACTTCTGCTTCATTCATTCGATGACCGCGAAATCAAACACGCACGGTCCCGCTGAAAATCAGATGAGCACCGGATTTATTCTCGACGGTTTTCCCAGCATGGGTGCGTGGGCCACGTACGCTCTCGGCAGCGAGAATCAAAATCTGCCCGCGTTCGTGGCGATTCCGGATCCGCGTGGCGTTCCGCAAGTGGGGCCAAATCATTGGAGCGCTGGATTTCTCCCCGCAGTTTTTCAAGGAACCGCATTCAATGCTGAAAAAGGAATTCCCAATCTGGACACGCCCAAAGAAATTTCCCTCTCTGGCGAAAGGAGCACGCGCGATTTTTTAAAATTTCTCAACGACCGGCATCTCACCCAGCATCCCGGTGACAGCGAGTTAAGCGCGCGCATCGCCAGTTACGAACTGGCCGCGAAGATGCAACTCAGCGCACCGGAGGTTGCCGACTTGAGACGTGAAAGCGAATCCACTTTGGAAATGTATGGCGTCAACGACAGTAATAAAGTGAAAGCAGGATTTGCGCGCAATTGCGTTCTCGCACGACGCCTCATCGAACGCGGCGTCCGTTTTGTCCAACTCTTCAATGGCGCCTACGCGATGGGTGAAGGCGTGGGAAATTGGGACGGCCACAAGTCACTTAAATCACAGTACGACGTGCACCGCGCGATCCTTGATCAACCCTGCGCCGCGTTGATCCGCGATCTCAAACAACGCGGCATGTTGGAAGACACGCTCGTTGCGTTTGTTACCGAATTCGGGCGCATGCCGACATTTCAAAAGGGGGCGAGCGGTCGCGATCACAACCCGCACGGGTTCACCGTCTGGCTCACCGGCGCTGGCGTAAAACGAGGCTTCAGCTACGGCGCGACCGACGAGTTCGGCTACAAAGCCGTTGAAAACGTGACGACGATTTATGATCTCCACGCGACGATGCTGCATTTGCTCGGCCTGAATCACGAGAAGTTGAAC
>JBKJOZ010000228.1:0-13516 GCA_046595315.1 Limisphaerales bacterium | reverse complement strand
TTTTTGCGTCCCGGCTACGGGATTTGCGTTCCAATAATCTGCCGTCGCTTGCGCCACGCGATCCAAATTCGTAAAAGTAAAATCTTCGGCGATTACTGCGCGCCACCCGTCGGTTCCAAATTTTATTTCAGCCATAAAGAAAACACAAAAGCCAGACTTCAGGAGTCAGAAGCCAGTAGAAATCCATCATCAAATTCCACGTTCACCGTTTTCGTCGGCGAATGTTTTGTCACAATTTTTCGCATTTTAGAGATTGCCGATTTCAAACTCCGTTGCGCGAACAATCCCGTCCCGCTCACAAAGGCGTCGGCTCCAGCGCGTGCACACTCGGCGGCGGTTTGAAAATTTATCCCGCCGTCAACTTCGATATGGTAACGAAGATTTTTTTCAGCGCGCCATGCGGAAGCTTGCTGAATTTTCGGCAAGGTTTCGGTGATGAACGGTTGTCCGCCAAAACCCGGATTGACTGTCATGATTAAAATCAAATCGACCTGACTTAAAAATGGGTCCAGCGATGACATCGGGGTGCCGGGATTGATGGCGAGCCCGACTTTTTTTCCGAGTGAACGAATTTTCCAAATCAGCGGAGTGACCTGTTCGTTCAGTTCAACGTGAACTGTGATGCGATCTGCGCCGGCTTTGACAAAAGGTTCGAGCAAAATCTCCGGGCGCGAACACATGAGATGAACATCGAGCGGAATTTTTATGAGCGGACGGACGACGCGCACTGCTTCGGGACCGAAAGAAATGTTCGGCACAAAGTGGCCATCCATGATGTCCATGTGCAACCAATCCGCTCCGGCTTTTGTGGCTCGTTTAGCCTCTTTTCCAAGGTTCGCAAAATTGGCGGCTAACATGGACGGCGCAATAATCATTGGCGGAAAAGCGTAATGAAATATGGGACGGATGCAAGCGGCGGACTGCGGAGAAAAAAATGCCGAAATGCATTTCTGCACTCCGGCATTTGTAAGTTGTCTCAATTATGCGGCGGCTGGCGCAGGTGCACCCAAACCAGGAAGTTTAGGCGGAAGCGGTTTTGGCACTTCAGGGAGCGGAGTAACCGCTTGCGCGCCCGACGGTGGTTCGACCTGGGGCGGCGGCGGTGGCGGAGTGAATTTTCCAGTCTCAACAATTTCCAGCACTTGAGCGCCGTCCAAAGTTTCGTATTCCAGCAAACTGTTTGCAATTAACTCCAGTTTATCGCGATTGTTGTCGATCAGATTTTTGGCGACTTGATAGCCTTCACTGATGATGCGTTTTACTTCTGCGTCGATTTCTTTGGCGGTATCTTCGCTATAATCCTGCCGCTGCACCATGTCTCGTCCCATGTACATGTGTTCGTTGTCGTTGCCGTATTGAACCATGCCGAGTTTTTCGCTCATGCCCCATTGGCAAACCATCGCGCGCGCCAAATTAGTCGCCTGTTGAATGTCACCACTGGCACCGGTGGAAATATCGCCTGAAACAATTTCCTCTGCAATTCGGCCCGCCATCGTGACCGCAATCATATCGAGCATTTCTTTGCGACGATGATTGAGCACGTCTTCCTTTGGCAACGACATCGTCGAACCCAGGGCTTGTCCGCGTGGAATGATCGTCACTTTGTGCAACGGATGCGTGTGTTTGAGCATGACGTTGATCAGCGCGTGACCGGCTTCGTGCCAGGCGGTGAATTTTTTATTTTCGTCGCTCATCGCCATACTGCGGCGTTCGCGGCCCCAACGCACTTTTACGCGTGCCTCTTCAAGCTCAATCAACGTGACAGCTTTTTTTCCGGTACGCGCAGCGAGCAATGCTGCTTCGTTCAAAAGATTCGCCAAATCCGCTCCAGAAAAACCAGGTGTGCCTCGTGCGATGACTCCTAAATCTGTGGAAGGCTCCAGCTTCACGTTTCTCGCATGAACTTTGAGGATCGCTTCACGCCCACGAACATCGGGCAGGTTGACGATAATTTGCCGATCGAAACGACCGGGGCGCAACAGGGCCGGATCCAAAACATCGGCGCGATTCGTTGCTGCGATGATAATAATTCCGTCTTGCGTATCAAATCCGTCCATCTCGACCAGCAACGCGTTCAACGTTTGTTCGCGTTCATCATTGCCGCCGCCCCAACCGTGTCCACGACTGCGACCGACCGCGTCAATTTCGTCGATGAAAATCAAGCAAGGGGTATTTTTGCGCGCTTGATCGAACATGTCGCGCACGCGGCTTGCGCCAACGCCCACAAACATTTCCACGAAGTCCGAACCGCTGATGCTGAAAAAGGCAGCTTCCGCTTCTCCTGCAATTGCCTTTGCCAATAAAGTTTTTCCAGTGCCGGGCGCGCCAACCATCAAAATCCCTTTTGGAATTCGACCACCCAGCTTTTGAAATTTTTTCGGGTCTTTGAGAAATTCAACGAGTTCTGAAACTTCTTCCTTTGCTTCCTCAACACCAGCGACGTCTTTGAAGGTAGTTTTGTTTTTCTCCTTGTTCAGCATGCGCGCCTTGCTCTTGCCGAAGCTCATCGCACCTTTTCCCGCCATTTTAATCTGGCGGATCAGGAAGAAATAAATCAACCCGGCCAATAACAGAAATGGCAACAGCCCCATCAGAACATTGAGCATGACGTTGTTCGGCTCAACCGGCTTGAACTTCCCAGAGGTCAACAACGCCGAGGTGAGATCATCGGTTAGAGGCGTTTCGGTCTTAAAATCGACTTCGTTGGTCTTTCCAGTCGCGGCGTCTGTCTCATAAAAACGCCCCGTAATCTTTCGTAAAATAGACTGTTGATTGTAAGCAATTTGGCCCGTGCCGGGAACAATCTGTCCACCCTCAATCTTTTTAGACAGCTCCATGTAGGACAACTCACGAGGTTTTTTTTCCGTGCGATGCTGCAACATCATCAAAACGCTGATCACGCCGATGATTCCAATCCAAATTAAAAGTGTGCGCGGTTTGAAATCGCCACCTTTTTTTTCGTTCTTATTTTCCGGTTTAATTTCTTCAGACATGAGTAAAAACTTTCGCGCTATCCTAACATGGGTCAGCGTTCGTAGCAACTGACTCTCCCATCTATAGCCAATTCCATTTCAACCGTCGCCTGCTTCCCTTGTCGAGCTTGAAACACTCGGAAATGCGCAGTCCTTCGACCCAAAAAATCTCTCCACCCTCAGTCTCGGCCACAATTCGTTCGTGCCGCTCGCCGCGCGGGATTTTCAGATTTGTGAACAAATCCTGCAATTTCTGCGGCGACTTCGTTCCAATCGGCTGAAAACGATCGCCCTTTTTCCAGTGACGCAGGCAGATCCGTGGACCGATCTTTTGCGCATCGAAAAATTCGCAGTGTTTCGCGCGCCTAATCGAAGCCCCGATTTCATTTTTGAATTCCCATGAAATATTTCGCCGGCCAAATTGGATTTCTCGCTGCTCGCTCAAATCAATTTCGACCTCCGCCTCGCAGAACGAAAAATCTTTTTCAGCCCTGCGGAAAACCACCCCTGCTCCATCTCGATAAACCGAGCTTGTTGAATCCAACGCGACGGCTCGGTCAGCTTGCAACCGGAGCTGTTCGATCAAGTCGAAGTTCGCCGGAAAACCAAGCGTGCGCACCTGAAGGCGAAGGCAAACTCGTTGCACCGCGATCGGCAATTGCTCAAACGGCTTCCGCATTTTTGGGGCGAGCCATTCCACCGCTGCGCCAGAGACAGCGCTCGATTCCCAAGCGACAATTTCCATCGCCCGCAAAACCGTTTCGTTGAGTCCCGGCTGAATTGTTTTGAGCAGTGGCACGACTTCGTGGCGAATCCGGTTGCGCTGAAAATCGAGCGACGCATTGCTGGCATCTTCGCGAAAAAGAATTTTTTCAGTTTTGGCGAACTGGCGCAAAAATTCCTTCGGCTGCTCCAGCAACGGGCGAATCAGTCGAATAGATGAGTCTGCTGGAGATTTGGATTTCCAAGCCATGCCGGACAAACCTTCAGATCCTGAACCGCGCAACAATCGCAGAAAAAAAAGTTCGACCTGATCATCCGCATGATGAGCCAGCGCCACTATTTTGATTTTCAATTTTTTGGCGGCCTTTGCCAGAAATTCATGCCGCAATTGCCGCGCTGCCATTTCAATGGAAACTCGATTTGCTTTGGCGAACGATTTCACATTTCCTCGCTCCACGATAAATTTCAGCTTCAAACTCGCAGCGGTTTTTTGAACCAGTCGCTCGTCCGCATCGCTGCTCCGTCCCCGAAGTTGATGATTGAAATGAGCGACCGCAATTTTCCATCTGTGCGTTTGGGAAAATCGGTGAAGCAGATTGAGCAATACCATTGAATCGAGCCCGCCGGAAACGGCGACCAAAACGGATTCGCAGCGGCGGAGAAGTTTTTTCTCCTGAATATTTTCCTCGATTTGCCGAAGCCGTTTGTTCACTCGCTTAAATTTAGGCGAGCCAACGGAAAATAGAAAAGGAGGAAAACTTTCCGCGCGCTTCGGCTGGTGGACTCTTCAAGCTCAAACCACTTGCAGCGGAGTAAATTTTTTACCGAGAACCGGCTCACTCTTGGTTTTGAGCCAGCTTTCCAAAATGCCTGCGTAAACGGTGCGAAAATCAACGGTGTATTTCAAATCGCCATTCAACAAATCCGTCGGCGCAAGGCTCGGATAGGTGCCAAGCAACCCGGCTTTCACTTTGTCGCCGATGACAAACATCGGTGCGGCAGCGCCGTGATCGGTTCCACTGTTGGCGTTTTCGTTCACGCGGCGGCCGAATTCGCTGAAGGTCATCACGACCACGCGTTGAAAATTTCCCTGCGCTTTTAGATCGTCGGTAAACGCCTTGACCGAATCTCCGAGGTCGCGCAGCAACCGTTCGTGCGCACCGTTTTGATTGGTGTGCGTGTCGTAACCGCCCTGCGAAACGTAAAAAATTCGCGTTGGCAAACCGCCGCCAATCAAGCGAGACACCAGCTTGAGCGATGTGCCGAGTTGCGACGCAGGAAAGTTTGCTTTGTTTTCTACTTTTTTACTGATGGCCAAAATTTTGTCGGAACTGATCTGAGCATCCATCGCGGTGCGCTCGATGAAATCTAAAGGGGAACCGTGGTGCGCGGCACTTCCCGTCACGGCACCAATGCTTCCGCCGGAATTCAAATCCTCAGCCACCATTTCGCCCTCGGTGCTGTTCAATTCGCGGTAAGATTTTTCTGACGCATCCATTTCGCCCGACTTGGCTTTTTCGCCGCTGACGAATCGATAATTTTGCGGATTGTCCAGACTGATGCCCATCGGCTTTTTCGCGGCGAACGCTTGCGGCATTTGCCGTCCCACATTCACGCCGACAGTGGGGTCCGCACCCGCGCACGCGTTGTCGAAATAACGACCGATCCAGCCGTATTTCTCAATCTTTTCGGACTCACTGGCGGTTTGCCAGATTTCCGTCGAACGAAAATGGGAGCGATTCGGATTCGGATAACCGATACCTTGGACGATTCCGAGACTGCCCGCGTCAAAGAGATTTTTGAATCCAGCCAGCGCGGGATGAAGACCAATCGAGTCATTTAATTTTAAGACGTTTTTGGCAGACAGACCCACGGAAGGACGCGCTTTTTGGTAATGGTCATTGCTGTAAGGCACGACGGTGTTCAACCCGTCGTTGCCGCCCGCCATTTGCAAGACGACAAGAATCGTTGAATCACGCCCCGTCGTAATTTGGGTCGCGGAATCCGCCGCCTCTGCGTGCAGCGCGGAAAACGTGTTCGCGAGAAAAGTGGGAACCGTCCAAGCCACGGCGCTGCCGAGCATCGTGCTGCGCAAAAATTCGCGGCGCGTTTTGAGAGTGATTTCGTTTTTCATAAATTCTCAGGTCAATTGATATTCCGGAGTGGACATTAAAAGTCGAATCACGTGACGAATATCTTGATCATCGAGTTCGCCGCGCGAATCGAGAAAATCGCGTAAGGTTTGCGCCTGTTTCCCTTTGAGCCTGACTTGCAAAAAACGTTTTTCCAAAGCCGGAATGACCAGGTTTTTGTCGCGACGTTCTTCGGCAGTGAGAATTTTACTCACGTCCACGACCGGCATTTTTTTAGCGAGGTTATTTGCGAACTCTTCGATTCGGCGGATTTTTTTATTCTCCGATTCAGGCGGAATACTGCCTTCGGCGAGCACCAGCATGGCAGCCTGATTATATCGATTTAAAAGATTGTTTGTCGTGATCCAACTCAGCCCGCCATCCCAGCCTTTGACATTGGGTGGTGCGAGCAATTCCTGGCCCAGATTTCGCATCAATTGATTGATGACCAGCGGCTCTGGCAAATCGCGTTGCAGCATTCGCACGCTGCCCACCAGCCATTGCACCGGACTTTTCACCTGATTGCGAATAACCGAATCGGCATAAAATTCTTCCGAACGAAACATCACGCGCAAAAGCGGTTTAAAATTATTTCCATTGCTGCGGAAAACGGACGCGAGCGGTTCAATTAGCTCTGGCGATGGATTATCACTCGCAAAAAATTTCCAGAGTTTTGCGGTGATAAAACGCGCGGCTTGCGGTTGCGCCACAATCAATTTCAAGACGTCCAAGCCGTTGAAATTTGCGGTTTTTCCAAAAACCGTTTTTTCGCCTTCGTCGTGCAGGTTCTCTCGATATTCGTAGCGTTGTTCAGCGCGGTTGAGTGCCCAACCTGTCATCGCGCGCGCTGCTTCGGTCACATCTTTTTCGGTGTAATTCCCTTCGCCCAGCGAAAATAATTCCATGACTTCGCGTGCGAAATTTTCATTAGGATGCTGTTTGCGGCTCTGCGCCTGGTCGAGCCAAAGCAACATCGCGGGATCTTTCGCAACCGAGTAAAGCAACTGCATCCAATTGCCCGAAGCCAACGTGCGAAACGTCTGGTTTTGCAACCACATGTAATACGCCTCCCTCACTTTTTGCGCACTCGTCGCGAAATGTCCGTGCCAGAAAAGCGTCAGCTTCTCCTGCAACGGACGCGGACCTATGACCATTCGTTCCACCCACCAACCGCGCAACTCGACGATGCGTAAGATTTGCTCGCGCTGCTCGGCGCGGAACATTTCACGCCGTTTTTCCTCAAGCGCGCGACGCTCTACCTGCGGCAAATCCTTGCGCGCCTGTTCGCCCATTTTTTTGTAAGCCAGAAATTTATCAACGCGATCTGGTTCAGGCTTGGCCCAACTGGGATCGGGCGTCGCATCGGCAATTTTTTCGTAGTCGACAAAATGATCGACCGCTTTGTCCGGCCCAAGTTTGACCAGTTTCTCAATCTCGTCGGGGGTGCCGCCAAAACCGGCGCGATTCAGCAAATGCGCGGCCGTTGCATAGTTCCATTTGGCAGCGGGCAAAGGTGTGAGCATACAATCTCTCGGACGATTTTTTTGGGCGAACGGTTACAAATTCTCAGCGGCTCCGCGCAAAACAGTTTGGGCAGATTGATGACGGCGAACGTCTTCGTGTAATCTTTCCAAAAGGTGACTCGATAAACGGATGTTCATCCGATTGGCCAGAAAACCGCCGCGCAATTTCAGCATATATTTATAATCGCCGATCACGTCGCGAAACGATTCATGGTTTGTCGTGCGGCCTATTTCTTCCAGCACCTGAACCATGGAATGCGGCTCGATCCAATTGATTAATCCAGCAAAAAACCTCGCGCTCGGATGAAGGCAACGGAACAACATTTCGCGCCGGTAAGAGCCGGGCGTGCAGCGTGCGTAGTCGCAAAACGCGTTTTTAAAGGGTGACGTGGTAATGCATTCAGCCCTATTCGTTCACATCCATCCTGTCAACCGGTTTGCTGCTTTCGCGAAATTTTTTGCGTTTTCGTTTTTAACTTTTACCTTTCGCCCATGAATTTATTGCCGTTCGACAGTTTACCCGCCCACGCACCGCGCAAATTTGTTCCTGCGATAATTGACCTTGGCGATTGGAGCCAGATCGCACCGTTGTGCGACAAGCTCGAAACGCGCGCCACGGAATGCAAAACGGTTTCTGAATTTGAAAATTGGATTCTCGATGGCGGTGAATTCAGCGCAGCCATTGATGAAGAATCGAGCAAGCGCTACATCGCGATGACCTGCCACACCGACAATGCCGACGCCGAGAACGCCTTTTTGCATTTCGTCGAAAACATCGAACCGCAACTCAAGCCCCGTCAATTCCAGCTCGCACAAATATATCTGGCGCATCCGGTGCGGCAAAAAATGCTGGCGGAAAAAAAAGCGCGTTACGAAGTCTTCGACCGCAATACCGCGCTGCACGTTGAGTTGTATCGCGAAGAAAATGTCCCGCTCGAAACCGAGGAAGCTAAACTCGGCCAGCAATATCAAAAACTGAGCGGCTCGCTTACCGTGCAATTTCGTGGTGAGGAAAAAACTCTCGTGCAGATGGGACGTTATCTCGAAGAAACCGATCGCGCGCTGCGCCAGGAAGCGTGGGAACTTGTGTCCAACCGTCGCTTGCAGGAGAAAGAAAAATTCGAAGAAAATTTTGATCAGCTTCTCAAATTGCGGGAGCAAATTGCACGCAACGCCGGTTTTCCAAATTATCTCAAATACGCTTTTCGTGCGCGAGGACGCTTTGATTACACGCCGGAGGATTGCGTGAAATTTCACGAAGCCATTGAGAAAGAAGTCATGCCGGTGCTGCGGCAACTTCAGTCGGAGAGAAAACAAAAACTCAGTTTGTCGTCGCTCCGCCCGTGGGATTTGGCCGTAGATCCAACCAATCAACCGCCGCTCCGCCCGTTCGCGCAAGTGGACAAAATGGTGTCCGGCACGCAACAGATTTTCAATCAGCTTGATGGACATTTGGCCGGAGGTTTTCAGGAAATGCAGGATTTACGGCTGCTCGATTTGGCCAATCGCAAAGGCAAAGCGCCGGGTGGTTATCAATCGACGCTCTCAGAATCGCGATTGCCGTTTATTTTCATGAACGCGGTTGGACAACAACGCGATGTGGAAACGATGTTGCACGAAGCGGGTCACGCGTTTCACGCTCTGGCCACGCGCGCCGAAAATCTTTACGCCTACCGCAGCGCGCCGATTGAGTTCTGCGAAGTCGCCTCCATGAGCATGGAACTGCTCGGGAACGAATTCATCGAAACGTTTTATGCCGCGCCGGAAGCCAAGCGCGCACGCCGCGAGCATCTGGAAGGCATCGTCGAAGTGTTCCCGTGGATTGCCACGGTCGATGCCTTTCAACATTGGATTTATTCGCACGTTGGCCACACGCGTGAGCAACGTCGCGCTGCTTGGTTGGACTTAATGAAACGCTTCGGCGGCAATGTGGATTGGATGGGTTACGAAGAAGCGCTCGCGAACATGTGGCATCGGCAACTCCACATTTTTCTGCACCCGTTTTATTACGTGGAATACGGCATCGCGCAGCTCGGCGCGTTGCAAATCTGGGCGAATTCAAAAGCGGACAAAGCCAAAGCCTTACGCGATTACCAAAAAGGTTTGGCGCTGGGTGGCTCGCGGCCTTTGCCGGAATTATTCTCTGCCGCTGGATGCAAATTTGATTTCAGCACGGAAACCGTGAAGCCGCTGGTGAAGTTGGTGGAAACGGAATTAGGGAAGCTGAACTAAAATGCGCGCGACATTCGCAATTTCAATTTCGCCAGTGCTTTTGCGCGGTGGCTGATTTTGTTTTTTTCGGCATCGCCAATCTCTAAAAAACTTTTTTTGAATCCGTCGGGAGTGAAAAGCGAATCGTAGCCAAAACCGCCCTGTCCGCTGGGCGCAAATTCAATTCGACCCTCGCACGCGCCTTCAAAAATTTCCGTGCGCAATTCGGCTTCTTCGGCAAAACAAACGGGCGAATTAGCCGCAGCCGGAGTTGTAATCAAAGGGGTCAAAGCAATCGCGCAACGAAATCGAGCGGTTCGCATTTTTGCCGGAACTGATTCCAAAAGGCGGAGCAATTTTTGATTGTTAGCGGCGTCGGACGAATTCCCTTCTGTGCCGGAATCCATCGCGGCGAAACGTGCGGAATAAATTCCGGGCGCACCGCCCAGCGCATCGACTTCCAGACCTGAATCGTCGGCCAAGACAAAAAACTTTTCGACCAAGATGTTGCGTGAAAAATCCTGAGTTTCTGAGAGCCACGTGGAAAGTTGCACCGATTTTTTGGTCGCGTTCCCCGCGAATGAATTTGCGTCTTCGATGACATTTGGCGCAGCGGAAAAATCTTTTAAGCTAAGATAGCGAAATTGTTCGCCGAGGATTGCACGAATTTCGCCAACTTTGTGCGCGTTCCGCGTCGCAATGAGCAATGTGTGCATGAAGATTTTTTAAATCTGACGAATCAAAACATTGGGCAATGAACTTGTCACGGTTTCAAGGTGTAGAATCGATAAGTTGATTAGACACACGGGTTCCGCTTTCATGAAGAGAATTTACGTGAATAAAGGTGCATTAATTAAAAAAATTGTTGACCAGCTCACGGCAGAGCTAGCCGTTTATCACAAAGCTGCCCGCGCCGCGCACGCGGAGGCGACGCATGAGCAAAGCAAAGCGGAAAATAAATACGATACTCGCGGTTTGGAGGCGTCGTATCTCGCGCGAGGACAATCGCGGCAGGCGGCAGAAATTATGCAATCGATTGAACATTTCCAGAAACTTGCCGTCCGGGAATTTCATAAAACTGACGCGATTGATATTGGTGCGTTCGTGGAGTTGGGGGAAAAAAGCGAGAGTTCATTTTATTTCATCGGGTCGCGGGCGGGCGGCACCGAAGTCATCCACGCGAAAAAGGAAATTTTAGTGATCACGCCGCAATCTCCGCTCGGTGCGCAACTTGTCGGCAAAAAACAAGGAGGTCTCTTGCAGTTGGCGATCGGTCTAACGCGCCACGATTACACGATTGTGTCGGTTCGTTGACTCCATGAATTGCAGCGGTGAATCTGTTTGCCGAACCTGGGAGCTTCGCCTAGCCTTTCGCTCAGTCGCGCGTGTAGCTCAATTGGATAGAGTGGCGCCCTCCGAAGGCGAAGGTTGTGGGTTCAACTCCCGCCACGCGCACCATAAAATTTACCAGCTTGTTTATGAAAGCACTCCCCTGGATTTTGGCTTCGATATTTTTAACCGTAGCCAGCTTTCTTTTCTCCAGCATTGAAAAGAACAAAGCGGAATTAACGCGGCTTCGTCAGGAAAGCGCCGAACTTTCCCAGACCCGCGCCGCGCTCGAAGAAGCAAAAACAACTGAAGCGCAAAATGCCGTGGCGCCACTCGCGGAAAAAGAAAAACAGGAATTGATTCGCTTGCGCAATGAAGTCGGGCAATTGAAACGCGATAAACAACAACTGGCCACGCAAGTTCAACAAGCGCAACAAAACAGCGAACGTTTATTGCAAACCCAACAATTGCAGCAACAGAACCAACAACTCGCGCTCCAGACACAACAGGCGCAGGGCGACAAAGCGAAAAACAGTTGCATCAACAATCTTCGACAAATCGATGGCGCAAAACAGCAGTGGGCATTGGAAAATAAACAACCGGCGGATGCCTTGGTGGTCGCGCAACAAATCGAACCTTACTTGTCTGGAACAAAACTTCCGGTTTGTCCTTCAGGTGGCGTTTACACTCTCGGCACAGTGAGCGCAGCGCCGACTTGTTCCATCCCGGGTCACGCGTTGCCGCAATAGATTACGCGCACGGTTTTACTTATCCGCTAATCACCTTGAAAGGATTTCGCTCGGGCGCTTCATCGTGGGGAACTGCGTTCATGACACCGCGCAATGTCCAATTCATCGCCGGAATACGATGCCGCAACCACACCGACATTGTTTCTGGTTTTGCACCGAGCGCTGCTTTTGGTTCAAGCGCAGAACGACCAAGTGACAATCGTTTGCAACCCCACGAAATCGCGTCGCCGACCGTAGCGTGAAGCAATCGCAAATAAATCGGCAAACCTTCTGCCGCTGCCGCGCGGTCAAAGCCGACGTAATAAGCGATCGCCGTTTCACCATCGCGCAACGTGATAATGAAACCTAAAATTTTGTCGCCACGCCGAACGACGGTGCAACGGAAATCATCTCCCAGCGCCAACGCCATCTTCGGCAGATAATTTTCTACCAACGTGACCAGTCGCACCGACGCATTGTTGTGAACGGCGAGATAAAGTTCATGCAGCCGACTGGAATGCGACGCCAGATCCGTCAGCGATTCAACCGTGCAGTTCGCCGCCGCAAGTTTCTTGAGTTGATCCTTGGCGTTGCGACGATACTTCGCGTCCAGCGCGGACAAATAATCATCGTAGGTGCGCCACGAAGGATTGATGGTCAGCACCATGTTCGGCTCAGTTTCCAGCGGGCGATAACTAAAACGACGCAACGCCTCCAATCCAGATTCAACGCCGGTAACATCTTTGACCATCACCAGATTGGTTGGTCCGATCAATCGCTCAGCGCGGCGAATGCGATACAGGGCTTCCGCGATACCTGGCCAGATTTGCGCTGGATCTTCACCGGGCGAGAACGCAATGCCATGAAATCCCCACGACATCAAATTGCCCGCGATCAACAGACACTCATCCAGTTGTGACGTCGCCACTTTGGCCACCGGTGACAACGCACGCTTCATAAAACTCCTCTTCTGGGAACCTTTTTCATGAAGCAATTGTTTCCTGGTGATCGTAACAATCTGCGCTGCGATTACGGCCGCTGGAACCCCATCGCGAAAAATCGTGGCGTAACGAGGCACGAGATTTTCCGGCCCATGTTGTTCAATCACACGCAACAGATCGCGTCGGAGAAAAAGACTTCCGTCCTTGGTCACGCTGTCCCAAGCCTCGCGATTAAGAAAATCCACGCGGTCAGCGAACGCAAAACCAAACCCACTCGGACGATGCCGCTCCTCGTGCCGTTCACGCAACTCGCGCAACGTTGATGCGACTTTTTTCAAAGGATTTCTAGTGTCGTGTTTGGCAGACATAAAATTTTGCAACCTTACCTACAACTGCTCGCGCACAAGTCTTTTTCAAAACGAGCGAGGGCACGTTCAAAGGTATCGTGGCTTTTCGAGTTGGAAAAATCGGGGGCGGGATATTTGCAGATAGCTTCTACCAGATTTCATATTTTCCCAGATCGAGTTTTTGCTTTTTGCGCCTTTTTACCCTGCTTTATCACGCGCTGTGTAAGTTGTATAAGGCGTTTATAAATCACAGCATCTTCTTCATCTTTTGACGATTCAGCATGTCCTCTCATAGCATCAACCGCTGAGTTCAAGCTTTGAAAAACGGCGTTGTATGTTTCTTCTGTTAGCATAGCAATTAAATTCATTTCGGCATCTGCAACCCAATCTTCTCCGCCGCTTGCGCCACGTCTTTGTCGCCGCGACCGGAGAGGTTCACGATGATGAGTTTGTCTTTCGACATTTTCGGCGCGCATTCCATCACGGCGGCGATGGCGTGCGAGGATTCCAGCGCGGGAATAATTCCCTCCAGCCGCGCCAGTTTGGTAAAGGCTTTCAACGCTTGATCGTCAGTGGCGTAGCTGTAGTCGGCGCGTTTTTTGTCACGCAA
>JBKJOZ010000114.1:0-5694 GCA_046595315.1 Limisphaerales bacterium | reverse complement strand
CGCTGGGCTTGGCCGAAGAAATTTTCTCGATTCCTCGATCCGCCCGTCAACGCGGAAGATTTCAAAGACATGAAACGGTTGCGATCTGGAGTGCGACAACGGTTTGATTGAAAAAATTTAAATCTCGTCCGCAAAATTTATTTTTTACCACTCCACGATGACCAACAGCGAAATCGGATAACGCCCCGATTCGCTTCCATAAATCGTCAAGCCACCCGTCGCTAATTCGCCCGGGGGAACCGCACACCTGATCAGTAAATGATTGTCTTTCACCGCGTCCGCCACGTTCCGAAGCAATTCGCCATCAATTGCAGCAGAAATTAAATAGCCATAGGCACCGCGCCCCGTTTTTCCGCCGCTCAAATAACTGAGCGCGCCGCGGGAATCGTGCGGATGATCCACTACGATTTGTTTGCAGATAGGCACGCCATTTAAATCAACATGCAATGTGGTGGGGTACCGATCCTTGGTGGTTTGCGGTGTATCGGCACGCCGTGAAGAAGCTTCGCAAAGAAAGCGGAGTCGTCGCGCTTTTCGCAAATCGACATTTTCCAGCGGCAGATTCCATTCAAAAAATCCATGGCCATTTCCGTAACCATAATGGTCGGTGACAGTTTGTTCGCGGCTGCTCATTCCCCCGCTCCACTCCGCGTTCGTCCAACTTTCTGGCGTGGCCCGTAACAGCAGACTGCGTTCGGATTCTTCACGTGGCGGAGCCGCGTCATCGGAAACAAAGAACTGGATATAATTACTCGCGACGGTTGTGCCGTTGGCATCGAGCGCTTCAACCACCAAAGTACAAAACATCGTCCTATCCGGCATTTTTAACTCGATGGTATGCGCGTGTTCGACGCGACGATGTGGAAATGAAATTGGCGTCAGGCCTTGCGCAATGTTCTGATGAATGCGTCCCCAGCTATCCATTCCACCGAGCCGCCAGCTCAACGACATTTTGTCTTTGGCAATCGTGGAATAATGCGACGACGCGACCTCCACTTTCACCGTGCTCCCCGGAGCTTGTTTTGTAATCGGTGGAAAATTAATTGGCAACGTGTCGCTCTCATTGATCATGCGCGGGTCATAACCAAATTCTTTCGGCGTCCGGTCGTAACTGAGGAACCCATTGTATTCCCACTCCACGTCGTGAAGTTCGGTGTAGATGTAGGCGGAGATTTGCCCGTGCCGACGCAGCTCGTTGGTTAAAAATCTGAAAGTCCAACTACAATCGCGATTGCCGTCCAGCGCGCCAATACCGCCGTATTCACTGTTGATCAGCGGCTGGCCTTTGTCCGCGTAACCGGGAACGAAATTGAACGTGGAACCGGTGTAGGAAGCATCCACTACTTTTTGAATGTGTTCCTTGGCGCGAAAATAATCATCGATGTAAAAATGCCACGAATTGATGTCGGTATCGCCGTGCGCGTAAAATTCCAAATGTTCCCAGTGTACAACGCTCATGTCTTCAACGAGCCGCGTGGAATCCAATTTTTTCGCAAGCTCCCACGTGCTTTGCACCCATTTGTGCGCGGCGAGATTAGCTGTGCGTTTTTTTTCCGGACTCTGTGCGATGGCATTGTCGGCATTCAAATTGGTTTGGTTTGAAATCGCCGGATCACTGGCCGAAACCGCGCCCGGCGGCGTGGGCGTGCCAAATTTGAAAATTTTCTTCTTCAAATCGGGAAATAATTTTACGAATTCCTCCTGCCCGCCGAATCCCCACGTTTCATTAAAAACACACCACGCGATGATGGACGGATGATTGAAATCACGCTTGATCGCGGCCTTCATCATTTCTTCAAATCGTCGCTGACCCAACGGAGTGTTGCCGCCTTCTCCAAAATTAGGCATGTCTGCCATCAACATGATTCCAATGGAATCGGCGTAATAAAGCAGAAGCGGATCGTCGATTTTGATGTGGATGCGAAGGAAATTAAACCCGTACTTTTTCGCCGATAAAATATCTTGTTTTAAAGTTTCGACATTGCCCGCCGTGTAAACGCCATCCGGGTGATACGATTGATAAAGCGCACCGCGCAAATAACGCGGGACATTGTTGAGCCGCAAAACCGCCGGGGCTTTCGGATCTTCCGCTTTGCCCGAATCGATTTTGCGCATCCCGAAATAACTTTGAATGTAATCAACCGTTTTGTTGGCCTGCTTGAGTTTGAGCGCGAATTTGTAGAGATGAGGCTGGTTTGGATTCCACAAGTACGGATGAGGAATTTCTACCGTAACAGATGCAAAATTATTTTTGACGGGTGCCTTTATAATTTCCACTTCACCGGCGGGCGGAATGAGATAAATCTGCACCAGCGAATCGTCGGCGGCATCGACGCACTCGATTTCAAACCGCGCGTTTTTTTTGTCGATGTCGGGATAAACGCGAAAGGTGTCGATGAAACTTTTCTCCCGTGGCTCGAGGTAAACCGTCTGCCAAATTCCACTGGTAGGCGTGTACCAATGCCATTGTTTTCCCACCGGTTGCTCGCGATTGTCCATCGGATCTTCCACCCGTAAAACCACGAGCGCTTCCGCGCTGCCGTCGGGGTTGCGTTGCAACGTGTCGGTTAAATCAAATTCAAAGGGCGTGTAGCCGCCTTCATACCGCCCCGCATGTTTTCCGTTGCACCAGCAATCTGTAAAAAAATCTGCTGCGCCAATTTTGAGAATGATGCGTTTATTTTTCCAAATTTCGGTTCCAGGAATTGAGATTCGCCGTCGATACCACCCCACTTCGTAACGAGCCACGTAGCTGTGGTTGGCGCGATTGACTTCAAGGGGATTTCGAAAAACGCGGGTGGAATAATAATTTTCGTTCCCGGCCGTTTCCGCTTCACCCCAAGCCGCGAGTGACTCCCAGCAAAACGGGACGATGATTTGTTCGCGCCAATCAGGGCCATCCGGGAATTGCCAGCCGTTATTCTGGCCGCATTTTTCGCCGTCGAAACGAAATTGCCACGGGCCATTAAGGTTAAGCCAATCTTTGCCTTCGATTGTGCCGCGCTGAAAATCCGGCCGCGGATATTCCGGTCGTGGATAAACGTCTTGTGTAACCATACCTTTTTGAAAAATTTCCGATCTCCTTGCGAACAACTTAATCGAAAAGTTCAACCGCACAACCCGATGAATTTTTTGTAATGATAAGCCACTGGTGTTGGTCACGGCCTTTGCTAGATTCAAATCATGAAGCGAATTTTAGGAATCACTCTGGCGGCAATAATCGGTTTCGTGGTGACGGGGGTTGTGGTTTTTAAATTTCAGTCCGCGCAATTTGCCTCTGCGTTGCAGCAAAAAGAAAATGCGTGGCAACAGGAAAAAGATTTACTCGCGGCTGAATTGAGCGGCGCAAAAGCGCAATTGGCCAATCGCAAAACAGAATCTTCGCGCACGGAAGTGGTTGAAGTGACGAAAAAGCAATCGCCCAAAGAAATTATTGAGATTTTAAAAACGCTGCGCATCAGTTCCAAGGATCCAAAAAATATCCGGCTCGCGATTCAACAATTGGAGAATTTGATTGAGCTAGGCGAAAACGCGTTACCGGAAATCCAAACATTCCTCGCGACCCAAACGGACATAGATTACGACCCCTCGATTTTTGGTTCGTGGAAAATTTCCAAGGATGGACGCGTGCCCATTGATTTTATTTTCCCGCCGTCGCTGCGGTTTGGATTATTTGACGTGACCCGAAAAATCGGCGGCAAACCTGCGGAAAAACTTCTCGCCGACACGTTGCGCGTGACTGGCCGAGGTGTGGAACTGGCCTACCTGACGCGGGTTTTGCAGGAAATTGCCCCATTCGAATATCGCGAACTGGCGCTGTCGGCTGCCAAAGAGTTGCTGAACAATCCAGCGAATGTCGCCACCGCAAATGCACTCGATAAATATGAGCGCAATTATCTTTTTGGTGTTCTCGCGTTTTACAAGGACGGTTCCCTCGCCCAGCAGGCGCAAGGACAACTGGTGCAAGCAGACGGCAAAATCGATCAAGGCGCGTTGCAATATTTAAAAGAAACGCTGGGGCAACAAACCATTGCGACGGTGGCGCAACTTTACGTGGATCCACGCATCACGGACGCGCAGCAAAAAGAACCGTTGGCGCGCTTGGCTTTGAATTTTGCAGGCACCGATGAGCAAGCCAACGCGTTGTATAAATTGGCGATTAATGATCAAAATTTAAAACCGGATTCGCGCCGCGAATTGATTGAAGATTTGAATCAGGATGGTTTTGATAATTTAAAAAGCCTTTCGGATCGCGATGTGCAACTGGTCAAGAGCCGCCTTGATTTGATTGGTAAATATCGTCAGCCGAACGATCCAAAGATGATCTCGGATGCGTTTAATGAAGCGGAAAAAGATTTGAAAGATATGCTCGCCAAGGCGGCGCAGCGACCCACGCCTTAAAAGATTCTGTTTTGATATCATTCGGTTTGACACGGGGTACGTTGTCCTAGAAATATATCCGCCCGGTTGCCAGCGTAGCTCAGTTGGTTAGAGCGTGGGACTCATAAGCCCGAGGTCGACGGTTCGATTCCGTCCGCTGGCACCAGTTTTTTTCATTTTTAGATTCACCGATCCTACTTCGCCGCAGAACTTCCTTTTGGAAATCGCCCGCGAAGTGCGTTGGACTTGGTCGCGAATGCCAGTATTCCCAACCTCGGGGTAGCACGTCGCGGTAGGGGGCGTGCTTCATCTGGTTTTTTGATGGCTCAAATTCTACTAAATCCGCAATTTCCCTCGATTCGATTTCAGGTTGTTGAATTGATTCCAACACACGAATTTTGGAGATGAAACTATTTGTCTGTTTGTTTTTGTTAGTGATGGGTAACGCATGCAGCGAGAGCGGTTATCGAAAAGGGCACGCCGGTGCGCAGGGTTCTCAATTTCCGATCATCAACGAGCCTGCAGCAGCAGAATTTCCAAGTACGAATTTTAGAAATAACATTGTGTATGGAACGGGTTACGAACCGCCGCGCAATTTTGAAAGTTCTGTGCTCAATGAACCGAGCGAGCATTCAACCAATGACGCCAAAGGTCGCGGCTACCGGGTGAATGGTTCGGGTTACGGCTTTCGCAGGGAATGATCCGCATATTCCTCCAAGTAGCTTTAATTCAGTCTTTCCCCTAAAAATCTTGACCTTACGTAGTTTCCGCCGCTTTATTTAGCCCCGTTAGGTAAAATTCATGTTTGCGCAACTTAAAAGCCTGTTTTCCAATGACATCGGGATAGATCTCGGGACGGCCAATTCTCTTGTTTACGTTCGTGATCAAGGGATCGTTCTCCGGGAACCCTCCGTCGTAGCCATCGAAGCCGGAACCACCAATGTTCTAGCGGTCGGCAACGAAGCCAAGTTGATGCTCGGTCGCACTCCAGGAAATATCGTAGCCATTCGGCCTATGAAAGACGGCGTGATTGCCGATTTCGAAATCACCGAAGCGATGCTGCGCCATTTCATTCAAAAAGTGCATCATCGCAAGTTGATTGCGCCGAGAGTCGTCGTGGCTGTTCCCTCTGGTATTACCGAAGTTGAAAAACGGGCCGTAAAAGATTCCGCAACTCATGCTGGCGCACGCGAAGTTTATTTGATCGAGCAACCGATGGCTTCGGCCATTGGTGTCGGTCTCCCGGTTCACGAACCGGCAGGCAACATGATCGTCGATATTGGCGGGGGCACCTGCGAGATCGCGATTATTTCT
>JBKJOZ010000013.1:0-6541 GCA_046595315.1 Limisphaerales bacterium | reverse complement strand
TTTCTATCCGAGCTGGGGTTATCAAGTGACCGGATTTTATTCGCCGACGAGCCGCTTTGGAACGCCGGACGATTTTCAGTTTCTCGTCAACGCGCTGCACGAAGCTGGCATCGGCGTTTTCATCGATTGGGTTCCCGCGCATTTTCCGCGCGACGAATGGGCGCTCGCGAAATTCGACGGCACCGCGCTTTACGAACACGAAGATCCGCGCCAAGGCTCGCATCAGGATTGGGGCACGCTCATTTTTAATTTCGGTCGCAACGAAGTAAAAAACTTTCTCTCCGCCAACGCGCTTTTCTGGTGCGACAAATTTCACATCGACGGCCTCCGCGTCGATGCCGTCGCGTCGATGTTGTATCTCGATTACTCACGCAAAGCCGATGAATGGGTTCCAAATAAATTTGGTGGGCGCGAAAATATCGAAGCCGTCGAATTTCTCCGGCACGCGAATCACCTCGTTCACACCGAACATCCCGGCGCGATCACCATTGCCGAAGAATCCACCGCCTGGCCGCAAGTCACGCGACCGCCTTACATTGGTGGACTCGGTTTCACGTTCAAATGGAACATGGGCTGGATGCACGACACGCTGAAATATTTCAGCCACGAGCCGATTCACCGGAAATATCATCAGAACGATCTCACGTTCGCGATGCTCTATCATCACAACGAAAATTTTATCCTGCCGATTTCCCACGACGAAGTTGTTCACGGCAAAGGTTCGCTGATCGGAAAAATGCCCGGCGACGAGTGGCAAAAATTTGCAAACCTCCGCGCGCTCCTCGCCTATCAATGGCTTTTTCCCGGAAAACAACTTCTGATGATGGGCAGCGAATTCGGCCAGGGCGCCGAGTGGAACGAAAATAAATCGCTCGACTGGTGGCTGCTCGATCATGGCCCGTTTCATCGCGGCACGCAACGGCTCGTCGAAGATTTAAATAAATTTTATCGCAACGAACCCGCGCTTTGGGACGGCGATTTCGACCTCGCCGGTTTCTATTGGATTGATGCAGGCGATGCCGAAAACAGCATCCTGTCGTTCGTTCGTCAAAACGGCGACTGCTCGCGGCAAGTCGCTGTTATCATGAATCTCACTCCGGTTTTGCGAACAAACTATCGCATCGGTCTGCCAAAACCTGGTTTTTGGAAAGAAGTTGTGAACAGCGACGCCGGAATTTATGGCGGAAGCAATCAAGGAAATTTCGGCGGAGTCACCGTGCAAGAACACAAATGGCACAACCAGGAATTCTCAGCCGAAATAACTTTGCCACCGCTCAGCGTAGTGGCGTTCCAGCCAAAGCCGCCAATATAATTCGTGAAAGCGGAGTCCCTTGTAATTATTGCACTGTCACGGCGGAAATTAGCTGAGATAACCAAATTTTCAGCCCACCTTATACTACATTAGAATCCATTGACGGTACGCGGTTCACTTATTAGTTTCGCTCACGCGACAGCCTTGGCTTTCGCACTAATGAACATTGTCACCCGACTTTTTAACTCTTCGATCGGTAAAAAATACATCATGGCCGTCACAGGTTTTGCCATGGTGGGATTCGTCATCGCGCACCTCATCGGCAATCTTCAGGTATTTTTGGGAGCAGAAGCGATCAACCGTTACGGCTCATTTTTGCAAAACCTTGGCGAAATGCTTTGGGTTGCTCGCATCAGTTTGCTCGTCATTATTTTTCTTCACATTTGGGCTGCGATAAAACTTTCTGCTGAGAACAAAGCTGCGCGGCCCGTTGCATATGTTCAGTGGGATCCGACGGCGGCGAGCTACGCTTCACGCACCATGATGATGAGCGGTTTGATTATTTTTTGCTTCATCGTTTATCACCTGCTGCATTTCACCGTGCAAATTCCAGGAATTAATTTTACGAACACAGATTTCCGATTGTTGCACGACGCCAAAGAGCGTCACGATGTTTTTGGCATGATGGTGCTTGGTTTTCGCCAGCCGCTCGTTTCCGGATTTTACATTTTAGGAATTGCATTACTTGCGCTGCATTTAAGCCACGGCATGAGCGCGATGTTTTCTTCGCTCGGCTGGAAGAAAAAATCCTACTCAGGAATCATCGATTGCGGCGCACGCGCAGTTTCCATTTTCATTTTCCTCGGCTACATCTCAATCCCCGTCGCCATCCTGCTCGGCTACGGAAAGGAGGTTTTGAAATAATGAAACTCGATTCCAAAATTCCTCCCGGTCACATCACGGACAAGTGGGAAAAATACAAATTCGACTTGAAGCTGGTTAATCCGGCGAACAAACGAAAGTTCGACGTCATCATTGTCGGCTCCGGTCTGGCAGGTTCTTCGGCAGCGGCGTCCATGGCTGAGATGGGCTATAATGTAAAATGTTTTTGCTACCAGGACAGTCCACGGCGCGCGCACAGCATCGCGGCGCAAGGCGGAATCAACGCCGCGAAAAATTATCAGAATGACGGCGACAGTGTTTACCGTTTGTTTTACGACACGATTAAAGGCGGCGATTTTCGCGCGCGTGAAGCGAATGTTTATCGTCTTGCGGAAACGAGCGTAAAAATTATTGATCAATGCGTTGCTCAAGGCGTTCCGTTTGCCCGCGAATACGGCGGCCTTCTCGCGAACCGTTCCTTTGGCGGGGCACAAGTTTCACGAACTTTTTACGCTCGCGGCCAAACAGGCCAACAACTTTTGCTCGGTGCGTATCAAGCGCTGGAACGCCAAATCGGCCTCGGCAAAGTGAAGATGTACGAGCGCACCGAAATGCTCGAACTCGTCGTCATTGACGGTCACGCGAAGGGAATCGTCGTCCGCGATTTGGTGACTGGAGAAATTTCTACGCATGCCGCCGATGCTGTTGTTCTCGCGACCGGCGGATATGGAAACGTTTTTTATCTTTCGACCAACGCCAAAGGTTGCAACACCACTGCGATCTGGCGCGCTTACAAAAAAGGCGCGGCGCTCGCGAATCCTTGCTACACGCAAATTCATCCGACCTGCATTCCGGTCAGCGGCGACCATCAATCGAAATTAACTTTAATGTCGGAATCGCTGCGCAACGACGGACGCGTCTGGGCACCGAAGCGAAAAGAAGATTGCGGAAAACCACCGAGCGAAATTCCCGAAGCCGACCGCGATTATATTTTGGAACGAAAATATCCGAGCTACGGCAATCTTGCGCCGCGCGATATTTCTTCGCGCGCCGCGAAAGAAGCCTGCGATGAAGGTCGCGGTGTCGGTCCCGGTGGACTCGGGGTTTATCTCGATTTCGCCGACGCCATCAAACGTCTCGGCGAATCCACCGTGCGCGAGCGTTACGGAAATCTTTTCGACATGTACGAAAAAATCACCGGCGAGAACGCCTACAAAGTTCCGATGCGCATTTATCCGGCGGTGCATTACACAATGGGCGGCACCTGGGTGGATTATAATTTGATGAGCACGATTCCCGGATTGTTCGTCATCGGCGAGGCGAATTTTTCCGATCACGGCGCGAATCGCCTCGGTGCCAGCGCTCTCATGCAAGGTCTCGCCGACGGCTATTTTGTTTTGCCCTACACAATAGGAAATTATTTTGCGACCGAGAAGCAACCAAAGCCTAAACTCGACCACGCCGAATTTAAAAAAGCTTTGGACGAAGTTCAATCGCGCACGAAACGGCTGCTCTCGATCAAAGGCAAACGCACCGTAAATTCATTTCACAAAGAACTCGGTAAAATCATGTGGGACAAATGCGGAATGGCGCGGGACGAAAAAGGTTTGAAAGAAGCGCTGCAGCTCATCCCGAAACTGCGCGAAGAATTTTGGAAGAACGTCAATGTCGCGGGCGTGAATGGCGAGTTGAATCAAAATCTCGAACACGCCGGACGCGTTGCCGACTTTTTGGAATTCGGCGAACTGCTTTGCCTCGATGCGTTGAATCGACGCGAATCTTGCGGCGGACATTTCCGCACGGAATTTCAAGCCGAAGATGGCGAAGCCAAACGCGACGACGAAAATTTTTCCTACGTCGCTGCGTGGGAATACGCCGGTGAAGGCAAGCCGCCAATTTTGAACAAAGAACCGCTCGTCTATGAAGAAGTCCACATGAGCACGAGGAGTTACAAGTAATGAATCTCACCCTCAAAGTTTGGCGACAGAAAAATGCCAGTGACGCGGGCGGCATGGTCACTTACGAAGCGAACCATGTTATTCCCGACATGTCGTTTCTCGAAATGCTCGACGTCGTCAATGAAGATTTAATTTTGCGTGGCGAAGAGCCAATCGCGTTCGATTCCGATTGTCGCGAAGGAATTTGCGGCACCTGTTCGATGGTCATCAACGGACTTGCGCACGGCCAGAAAGCGACCACCGTTTGCCAATTGCACATGCGCCATTTCAACGACGGCGACACCATCACGATTGAACCGTGGCGTGCAAAAGCATTTCCCGTCATCAAAGATTTAGTCACAGACCGCTGCGCCTTTGATCGCATCATTGCTTCCGGCGGATTTGTTTCCGTCAACACGGGCGGAACTCCCGATGGCAACGCACTTCCGATTCCAAAACTTGATGCGGACGAAGCGATGGATGCAGCGGCGTGCATCGGTTGTGGCGCGTGTGTGGCAGCGTGTAAAAATGCTTCTGCGATGTTATTTGTCTCGGCGAAAGTTTCTCATCTCGCGTTGTTGCCGCAGGGAAAAGCCGAAGCGGAGCGCCGTGTTTTAAACATGGTGCGCACGATGGACGAATCTGGTTTCGGCAATTGCACCGTGACCGGTTCCTGCGAAGCGGTTTGCCCAAAAGAAATCAGCTTGGATTTCATCGCGAAACTCAATCGCGAATACGGCAAAGCCATTTTGAAAAATCGAGCGGAAAGAAAATCGGGCGACTAATTATTCGCCGTGCAAAAATGGGTTCTTATCACGGGCGGCTCTTCGGGAATCGGTCTGGAACTGGCTAAAATTTTCGCGGCCAACGATTACTCATTGATTCTGGTCGCGCGTGATTTGGAGCGGCTTCAAAGGGCTGCGAACGAACTTCAACTTGCTGGCCCGAAAATCAAACTTCTTGCGAAAGATTTAGCCGAAAAAAATGCTGCGCAGGAAATTTTCTCGGAACTTCAGGGCCAAAATATTTTCGTTTCCACTCTGATCAACAACGCGGGTTTCGGACGACAACAGGCTTTCTCTGAAACATCGCTGCCGGAACAAAAGGCCATGATCGATGTGAATGTCGCGTCGCTCGTTGAGCTCACCCATTTATTTCTCACGCCCATGCTGGCGCACAAAGAGGGGAAAATTCTTAACATCGCATCAACGGCGGCATTCCAACCAGGGCCAGGCATGTCGGTCTATTATGCGAGCAAAGCATTTGTTTTGTCTTTTACATACGCGTTGGCCGACGAGCTGGAAGGAACTGGCGTCACTGCCACAACCCTTTGTCCCGGCCCAACGCAAACCGCCTTTCACGAACGAGCGGGAAGATCACATTCCAAAAAAGTTTTAGGGCTTTGGATGATGAGCGCGAGAGAAGTGGCGCAAAGCGGATTTCGCGGATTGATGCTAGGAAAACGCGTCGTTGTTCCGGGAATTATCAACAAGCTCGGACATTTCTTTTCGAAAATTTTACCCGTGAAAATTCCCACCAAAGTGGCTCGAAAAGTTATTGGCGGCGTTTAATTTTTACTTCCGCTTGTGCTGCAAAAACCAGGCGTAAAGTTCAGGATTATTGTAGGTCTCGGTCCAGGAATCGTGCTGCGCTTCGGGGTAAACCGTGAACTTCACTTCTTCGCATTTGGCTTCTTTCAGGGCGTAAATCATTCGCTCGGATTCCAACAACGGCACCGTCGTATCTTTCGCGCCGTGAAAAGCCCAGATCGGCAATGTGCGCAAATCTTTCAGTTTAACCGGCCCCGCGTACCCACGCGCTGCGAGCAAAATTTCGATGCGTTCGCCTCCACCACAAATCGGCGCAATGGCCGCAAATCTTTTCGCGTGACCCAAACCGAGATTCCACGTCCCGTAGCCGCCCATGCTCAACCCGGTCAGATAAATCCGTTTTTCATCCACGTTATGTTTGGAGATCACCTCATCGAGCAGCGTGAGCAAAACTTCGCTCGACCATACTTCGTCCGCAGGACAAAGCGGCGTGACAACAATGAATGGGAAATCAGGATTCTGCGCCGCATATTTTGACGGGCCATGAATGTTCGCGCGCCAGACATCGTTCCCGCGTTCGCCCGCGCCGTGCAAAAATAAAATTAGCGGCGGACCTTTCTTGGATTTCGCGTCGTAATCTTTCGGCAATGAAATCAAATAATCCGCGCGAACAGTTTTCGTGATCTCGCGTGAAAACTTCTGCGCCTTTTGAATTTTGTCCTGCGGTTTCTTCTGAGCACTCATCGTAAAGGCGCAGAACAAAATTCCTGCGAGCAGAAATGCGAAACGTGTTTGCATAGTTTTTCCTTGGTGTGGTTCACATCAATTTCATTTTCGGCAAATCCTGGGAATCAATCAAACCCACCGGTTCGTTTTTGGCGTTCACCACAATTAGATCGTCGATATTCCGTTCGTTAAAA
>JBKJOZ010000273.1:0-7481 GCA_046595315.1 Limisphaerales bacterium | reverse complement strand
ATGTGCGGCGGGTTGGCGGTGATCAGCGACGTGCCGAAAACGATGGTTTATAAAATGGCGAAATGGATCAACCGCGCGCGGGAAATCATTCCAAGCTCGTCCATCACCAAACCGCCTTCGGCTGAATTGCGTCCTGACCAATGCGATCAAGATTCCTTGCCGCCCTACGAAATTCTCGACGCGATTTTGGATCATTACGTCGTCCATGCCCGTTCGCTCGGCGAAATTGTTAAGATGGGATTTGAAGAAGCTATCGTGCGAAAAGTCATTCGCTTGATTGATTTGAGCGAATACAAGCGTCGCCAGGCTGCGCCGGGATTGAAGGTGACGAGCAAAGCCTTTGGTGTCGGGAGAAGATTTCCCGTCGCGCAAAAATTTCGAGGCGATTAGCTGCAATCTTTTGCGTAAAAGCCTCACAAATTTTTTTTAAGTTAATCAGACAATTTCCTTGAGAAAGAGTGGGGCAACCCTGAGAGTCCATCACCGTTCCACACTGGGAAAACATCAAATGGACAAGAAAAACTCGGCCTCGCAACAGGCCACTCGATTTTACCCTCGCTTCACCTTTTTATTTTGGGGGCTGATTGCATTTCTTTTTTCGGTTCCCGTGACGAGCCGGGCGACCAACCATCAAATTCGGATGGACACGCTCATGGCGGGCCTCAACGGCGATCCCTCGATTCAATTTCTACAAATTTCCGTCAACGGAAATTCACAGAAAGATTGGGGGCCGCAGGCGGGGGAAACACAGAGTCGCGCGATGTTGGTTTTTTTCGATGCTGCCGGAACGCAGATTGGCGAATTTAAATTTCCGAGTGATCCTCCTAATGGATTGAACACAGTTTTGATTGCGACGCCGGCATTTACAAATCTGACTGGCTTGCGCGCTGATGTGGTAATTCCTGCTTTGATCAATCCCGGCAGCGGCAAAGTTTGTTTCAAAAAAAATCCGGCCAATCCGCTGGGATTCTCGGTCAATGTTTGTCTTTCCTACGGGAGTTTTCCGCCCGCCTTGACCGAAGGCGCGGGCACGCCGGCTCCTGAGTTGCTGATCACAGGAGATCCAAAAGGGCTGGTGCGTTTCCAGAATTTTTCCTTCGGCGACACGACCAGCCGTAATGCTGATTTTCGAATCGGTTTCCCATCGCCGACCAACACTTCAGGCCAAACTTTTAATTTTTCTGTGCCCGGCCCGAAAATTCAGGTGGCGCGTTTGATTGATTTTGGAACGCAAAATATTACGGCGGGTGCGACGACGCCCACGACGATAACGATTGGCAACGCCGGTTTTTCTAATGCGCTTTCTTTGTCGAGTTTGACGTTGATCGGAACCAACGCCAACCAGTTCCGGATTCTCAGCGACAGCGGACAATCGGTGTTAGGTCCTGCGGCCAGCCGAACGCTTACGATGGATTTTGATCCGTCCTCACTTGGAACGAAAAACGCGACGTTGAGAATTCTTTGCAATGACACGAATGAACAAGTGGTGGACATCGCGTTGCAGGGAAATGGCACTGATTTCAATCCTTGTGCCGTCCAAAATCCAACGAACGCAATTGCGAAAGATTTCAGCGCCGATGCGCAGTTGGTTGCGCCGGGAATTGTTTACACGGGAACCACGGTAGGTGCGACTCGCGATGGTTCAGCCAACTGCGGCAACTCCACAAACTCCGTTGATGTCTGGTATAAATACGCCCCATCGGTCAACGGGACTTTGACCGTCAGTTTGCAAGGTTCGAGTTTCGACACCGTGCTTTCTGCACACGGCGCTGCGCCAGGCGGAACCAATAATCAGATCGTTTGTAATGACAATTTCATCGGCACCCAGTCGCAAATTTCTTTCAATGTCACCAATGGCGTGGAAGTTTTTCTGCGTATCGCAGGATTCAATGGTGCGACCGGCGCAGTCCGCATGACGTTGACGGGGCCATCTGTTTTCAATTTTGACAAAAACACCAATGGAATTAACGACAATTGCGAAATCGATTTTGGCGATGCGCCTGCGCCTTATCCGACCTTGCTCGCCAGCAATGGTGCGCGGCACAAAGCCATCTCGCCTTTTCTTGGAAAAAAGATCGACGCGGAAACGGACGGTCAGCCGACCGCCTTGGCGACCGGCGATAATTTAAACGGCCCACCGAATGACGACGACGGAGTGATTTTTACAAGCGCATTGCGCCCAAACCAGGCAACTACTCTAAATGTGGTGGCCTCCGCTGTCGGATTTTTAAATGCATGGATTGATTTTAATTCCGACGGCGACTGGGCGGATGCAGGTGAACAAATTTTTATCAACAGAACTCTGGGGACTGGCACAAATTTTACGTCGTTCTTTGTTCCCAACACGGCTGTTGTCACGAACCGCACTTTTGCTCGTTTCCGATTTAATTCAACGTCCGGACTGAGTTTCACCGGTCTGGCTAACGATGGCGAAGTGGAAGATTATCTTGTGGAAATTTCGCAAAATCCAATTGTCCCAAGCCCGGTTGGAGTCCGCATCAATGAAGTGATGGCGGGATTCAATGGCGACTCTGCCATTCAATTTGTTGAACTCGAAGTAAACAACGTCACCAATAAACTTTGGGGACCGCAGGCCGGAGAAACAGTGGGGCGCGCCATGCTGGTTTTTTCCGACGCAGCGGGCGAACAAATCGGGCGATTTGTTTTCCCAAGCAACGCGCCTTCAGGGGGTAGCTCAGGCAACACCGTGCTCATCGCCACGCGCGCGTTTGCTGATTTGACCGGGTTGCAGCCTGATTTCGTCATGCCACCGGAATTGATGCCGGTCGCAGGGAAGGTGAGTTTCAGAAACAATCCCGACAATTCACAATTCAACATCAATCTTTCGTTGGCCTACGGCGGCAGTGGCTACTTCGGGTTAACAGACGGCGCGGGCCCACCCAACGTGAATCGTCTGCCGATTTTAGACGCAAAAAGTTTGCGGCGCACTCTGGATTTTGGTTTCGGGCAAAATCAAAATGTCGGCTTTACGCTCGGAGTTCCAACGCCGCTCAACACCGCAAATCGAACCTTTGTTTTCCCCGCAGCGGCGAGTTTGGCGCAGCAAGGGAAAAATTTATTCACCAAAGAAACCTTTCGCGGCAATGGCCGCACTTGCGCGTCGTGTCACGTGGAAGGCAACGATCAATTTGGTTTAACGCCCGCGACCATTGCCACTTTGTCCGAAGAAGATCCGCTGTTTATTTTTGAATCGAACGTGAATCAAATCAGACTCACGGGCCGTTCCCAGCCGAGCGATTTGCGCGGTGTGCTGACGGGAACCAATGGCAGCGCGAAAATTTTGAGCGGTTCCGGCGACACATATCTTGTCATCGGTGGAACGAATCTTTCCGGAATTTTAACCGATACCAACGGCAACACCGCAACGTTTCTGTCCTTCACCAATGGAAATCTCAAAGGGCCAACCGCGAGCAACGGCAGTGTGCGCGGTTTGGAGGATCACAATTTTCTGGAAGAGGGGCGCGGCTTGATTTTAGAAAATATCGATGGCTTCAATAAACCGGAAGTCTTCCGCGCGTCGCCACACTTGTTAAATCTTGCGTCCACTGCGCCATACGGTTTGAGCGGGGAATTTGCGAACTTGCGGGATTTTTCCGAAGGCGCCGTCACCCAACATTTCCCGCGAAATTTGGCCCGCATCAACGGCTTGGATTTCCGTCCGCCGACCGCCGAAGAATTAGCGGCGCTCGAGGCCTTTCAAAACACCATCGGCGTTCCGGCGGTTGCCAACCCCAGCCGGTTTGACCTCGACCTGCTGGCCACGACGGAGGCGCAGAAACGCGGGCGTGAACTGTTTTTCAGCGACCAAAGCAAATGTTCCAAGTGCCATTCCGGGCCGACGTTGTCGCAGGCGAATGGCTCATTGCCCGGCAGCATTACGGGTCGCAATGAAAATTTTAACACCGGCGTCGCCAACACTTTGATGAACATGCCGTTGGGCGATAATTTGCCAACGGAACCCGCTGGCCTGCCGCCGGGGCAAAGCACGCGCAAATTTAATACGCCGCCCCTTTTCGGCATAAAATTAACTGCGCCTTATTTTCACGACGCCTCCGCACTCAATCTGACGAAGGTTGTTCAATTTTACGACAGCGTGGAGTTTGTCGGATCACCAGACGGGATAAATGTGGGCGCCGTTCAAGCCGCCAACGATCCTGCGAAAGTGGCCGACCTGGTCGCGTTTTTGGAGTCACTCGTTGAAATCCCGGTCAATTTTTCAAGGAACCTTTCGTTCGACGTTTTCTGCGCTGGCGAAACCCCGGAAATTTTGACGGCGGTCATCACGAATATTGGAACCGCCACATTATCCATCACGAACTTTGTCATCGCCGGAACCAACTCGTCCGAATTCCAACTGATCAGCGCCAACAGTCCAACGAATCTTGCGCCGGGCGCAACCCACTCGATTCAAGTCGCGTCGAATCCGCAAACGCTCGGACACAAGCAAGCGACTTTGGAAATTACGGCGAACGCGGGCGGCGCGTTGGGCAAATTTACATTCGGCGTCGCGCTGGTTGGCGCGTTCATGGACAACGTGGCGACCATCGGCCCGTCCGCGTTAAATTTTGGAACGCGCGACATCGACAATTTGAGCGGGGTGCAAACGCAATCAGTCACCATTGTCAGCAGCGGCACGCTTGATCTGGAAATTCAAAAAGTGAGTTTGGTGGGAAATGACGCGGGACATTTCCAAATTGTTTCCAATGCGTCGCCGGGAAATATTCCGGCTGGAAATACGAGCGTGGTGCAAGTCGTCTTTGCTCCCACTTCACGCGGAGTCAAATCGGCGAAATTAAGAATCGAATCGCTCGCCTGTAGTAATCCAGTGGTGGAAGTCGCCCTCAACGGGACCGCCACTTCAACCGTCACTCAATTTGGCTGGGGTCAAATTTCATCGCCGCAAGCAGCCAGCGTGGCTTTTCCAGTGAGATTATCGGCACTTGACCGCAACGCAGATACGGTGACGGAATTCACCGGCACGGCAGATCTGCTTGCAGCGGTTAATGTTTCTGTTCCGAGTTCAATTTTGATTTCAGAAATCGATCCCGGCACACCGGACGCAGTTGAATTCGTCAATGTCTCCTCGCAACCGGTCAACCTCCTGAACTGGCGCGTCACAATTTTTGACGACATTAATTTTCCAAATCCGCTCACGACATTCACGATTACCGTGAACAGTAATTTGCCAGCGGGCGGAATTTTTAGACTGACCGAGGGCGGAACGGCGCCGGGAACATTTCCGAATTTCTTTTTGGGCAATAATATTTTCTGGACGGGCGAATCGACGACGCTCGCGGTTCTTCTCCGCGATGGGCAGAGTAATATTGTTGATTTCGCAACAACGGGTTCCAGTTTGAGCATCACCAATCCGGTGACGATTCCGATTGGGCATTGGAATAGCAGTGGGATTTCCAACCTTGTCACCGACGACGTGACTTCGCATCAACGCGTTGGAACCAAAGACCGCAACGGTTCGATCGATTGGGTCGTCGCCTCACGAAATATCGGAACGAGCAATCCGGGATTGACTCTGCCATTTCCGACCAACCGGATTATTTCCTTCAGCCCGAATATTTCCGGAAATTTTAGCAACGGTGTGTGGAACGGCGCAGTCACCGTTTTTGAGGAAGCCGCGCAAGTGCAACTGTCGGCGAATGACGGCACTCATCGCGGCAGTGCAAATCTTTTCAACGTCATCGGAAATGTGCCGACCATTTCCGATCTCCCGAATTTGACGATTGATGAAGATAACTCAACGGCGACAATTCCATTCGTCATTGCGGATGTAGAAGTTCCGGCGAACGACCTGATTGTCAGCGCAACTTCTTCCAACACGAATCTGGTTTCGAACGCCAATATTATTTTCGGTGGCGCTGACGGAAACCGAACCATCCGAATAATTCCAGCCACCAACGGATTTGGCGCGACGACGATTACGGTCAGCGTGACCGACGGCGTTTCGACCAATAGCGACAGCTTTATTCTGACGGTAAATCCAGTGAATGACGCGCCGATTGTTGCCTCGATTTTTAATCAAACCATCAGCGAGCAAATTTTGACTTCGTTTTTTGTCAACGTGACCGATGTCGATGGAGCGGACACGATGACATTTACCATGGAAACCGCACCACCGGGAGCGGTCCTTTTTTCCACGGGCGTTTTTGCCTGGACACCAACGGAGGCGCAGGGACCGAGCACGAACTTGTTTTCAATTGTGGTGGCGGACAACGGAACGCCGAGCCTGAGTGCGACGCAGAATTTTACGATCACCGTTTTGGACGCAAACGTCTCGCCGGCTTTGACCGCCGTTTCCAATCGAACAATTTATACGGAGAATTTTTTCAGTGTGACGAACTTTGCGACGGACGCCGATATTCCGACGAACACGTTGAGTTTCAGCCTCGTTTCGCCGCCGGTTGGGGCGGTGATTAATTCAAGCAATGGCGTGTTTACCTGGACGCCGACGACGAACCAAACGGGGAACAGCACGATTCAAGTTCGAGTGACGGACAACGGCGTGCCTGCTCTGAACGCGACGCAACCGTTCACGCTCACGGTGGTAAAACCGGCGGTGAATTTTACGCGTTCGCTCGCGTTCGGTAGTCTGTGCGTCGGCAATCAGTTGACAAACACGATCAGCGCCACATTTACAAACATCGGCACCAACACGGTGACCTTCGCTATTCCAGTGATCATCGGAACGAACGCGTCAGAATTTTCCATCGTGAGTGGCGCGATCCAAACCAATCTGGCGCCGGGTCAAGTGCATCGATTGGAACTTGGATTTGCTCCTCAAACGCCGGGTTCAAAACAAGCGGCGCTGGAACTTTTAGGAAATGAGAACGGAGGTCTTGGGGATTTCAAACTGAGCGTCTCGCTCAGTGGAATACTCATCGACAACATTGTTAATCTGAACACGAACGCTTTAAATTTCGGCAGCCAGGCCATTGAAAATCTTTCGCTGACCACCAATTCAATTTTTATCACCAATAACGGTTCGGCAAATCTGCAAGTTTTGAGCGTGGCGTTGATTGGAACGAACGCGTCGGATTTCAGGCTGGCTGGCGGCACTGGGCAAACCAATCTCCCGCCGAATGGCGTTCGCACGGTGCAGATTGCTTTTGCGCCGGCGCGCCAGGGAACCAAATTAGCGCAGCTCAGAATTCAATCGCTCGCCTGCAGTGGCGCCACTCAGGATGTTTCGTTAGCGGGAATCGCGACCTCCAGCGTGGACCATTTTACGTGGAGTCCAATCGGCACAACGCAGTCATTGAATGTGGCCTTCGCCACACAAATCACGGCGCAGGATCGAAACGGAGAGACGGTTCTCAGTCATACCGGTGCAGTGAATTTATCGAGCGGTTCGTCCGGCGCGAGCGCGGGAGCCGTTCCGGTGCAACTTTCACCCGTTTCGCAGACATCACTCCGAGCGGGGAATACCTCAATACTTTGAGGGCGAT
>JBKJOZ010000222.1:0-4693 GCA_046595315.1 Limisphaerales bacterium | reverse complement strand
CGGCCGCAGAATATTTAAGCGGTGAACGTTCCTGTGCGCATGAATACGAGCCGGAACTGGTTGCCGCATTAGAAACTCAAGCAGCAAAGAATCTGGAGCGAGTTCAAATTTCGTATGGCAAAAAATTGATTTTGCCGACGGGATTTTTGGCGGCGGCGCTTGTCCTTTTTCTGGCATTTATTTTCCTGTCGCCGGGCGCTTCAACGGCGCTGAGTCGCGCGGCGTTTCCGTGGTCCAAAGCGGCTTACACGAAGATCGACGTCAAACCCGGTAATTTAGAAATTCCGGCGGGGCGCGACTTGAATATTGTCTGCGCATTTTCGGGTCGTCCGCCGAAAAATCCGCAAATTCAATGGCAAGATGCAGGTGGTGCAAATTGGAAATCCGCTGCGCTCACAAAATCGGCTGGCGGCGCTTATGAATTTCCGCTCAAGAATTTTCGAGATTCGATCAAGTATCGCGTTACTGGCGGCGATGCTGTTTCCGACACATTCGAAATCAAAACTTTTGTTCCCCCTGAAATTCGCGAATTGCGCGTCAAAATTGCGTTTCCCGAATACGCCGGGCTCAAGCCGGTGGAGCAGCAATCGCCCGAAATTACAGCGGTACGTGGGAGTGACGTGGCGTTAAAAATAATCTCCTCAGGAAAATTGGCGAAGGCGCGTTTGCGTTTCACGAATTCACCACCGGTTGAATTGGTTTCGAAGGGAAATAACTTGTGGACGGGAAATTTAAAAATTTCCAAAGAGATGGATTATTGGATTGAGTTGACTGACGAACGCGGCCGCAAAGGGGAAAATGAAAAACCATTTCATATCAAAGCGCTGTCCGACGAGCCGCCGAAAGTAGAAATTGTTCAACCTGGCCAGGACACGCGCGCCGACGCGACGAATCGTGTCCCGCTGAAAATTTCTGTCACGGACGATTTTGGGATTAGTGAAATTAAAGTGGTTTATCACGCGCTCGGTGGACCAGAGCATTTTGTTTATTGCGAGGGAAAAAAGACGGACACCGGTGAGATTGTCGCGGACGCTGAAATCGAGTTGGCCGGGCTGTGGCTGGAGAAATATCAACTCGTTGCGTATCACGTCGAAGCGAAGGACAACAACACTTTGGACGGTCCGGGCGTCGGAAAATCTCAGGTCTATTTCATAGAAATCACGAACGAAGAAAGCGGCAATTGCAAATCACAAGGCAACGGTGCCAAGGTCAATTTGCTGACGATTCAAAAGCAGATTATTGCGGACACGGCTGCGCTGGCCGAGAACGCGCCGAGCGAGAAATTTCACGAGCTGGCGACACGGGAAAAAGAGGCGCTGGATTTTGCGAAAATTTATGCCGAGACGTTGCACGGAAGTGGTGCGCCTCCGGAAGTGATTGGCGAAATGGAAGCGGCGTTGGGTGACATGGAACAAACGATTGCTTCATTGGAAAAACAGCAGCGCGACGCCGCGATCCCGCTTGCCGAAAGTGTGTTGGCTCATTTCTACCGAGTATTGAAATTAATGCCTGAGTTAAAAAATCTTCCGACCAAACCGCCGACGGCCGTTGATAAAAAACCGCCGAGCAACCAGTTGAAAGTGGTTCTCGAAGCGATCAAAAAGAAGAAAAAGGAACAGCCGTCGAACAAAGAGATTGCGCAAGCATTGCAGGAGGCGAAGCGGCTGAATCAGGAGCAAGCGCGAGTGAACCAGGCTTGCGAAAATCCCGGCCAATCCAGCGGCGCGGGCAAGGAAAGCAAACCGAACCCAAATTCAAAAGTGGGAAATAGATCTGAAGAAGCCAAAAAACTCGGCGAAAAACTTGCGGAACAACAACAAGAGTTGAGCAAGGAAGCGAAAGCGTTGGCGGAAAAATTGAAACAGTTGGCGGGGAAAGATGGGCGACTCGGCCATAACGTGAGTTTAACGGTGAGCGATGCCGCAAAGAAGATGGACGAGGCCGCGCAGGCGTTGAAAGCGGGCAGCGCAAATGGAAACGGCTTAAAAAGTGCGGCGCAGTTGAGTAAAGTAGTCGCGTATCTGGAACGAATTTTAAAAGATGAAGCGAACCTCACTGACGTGACGAACGAAGAGTTTCCGAAGGAATACGAAACGCTCATTGCGGACTATTTGAAAAAACTTTCTTACGAAGAATGAGAACGCCAAAGTTTTTCTACTTCTCCTGAATGATTCAATTCTCGCACGTTCCCGATTCGCGCTGGCTGCTCCTTGGCGGCGTGTTGGTTTTTGCGCTGCTATTTTTCAGTTATTATTTTGCGCTCGGCAAAGCAAATTGGCTGTTGCGTTCCCTTCTGATCACGTTGCGTCTTGCTGCAATTGGCGTCGTCGTCATCTGCCTCCTTGACCCGCAAAAGGTTGAACCCATTCAGCAGCGCCAAAACATTCGCGTGGCGGTGCTGGTGGATGGTTCGCAAAGTATGAGCATCGCGGACGGGTCGGAAAATCGAATGGCGTTGGGGAAAAATTGGATTGCCCAGAAATTTTCTCCAGAAGTTCCGGCCAATGTTGCAATTTCCTACGCCACGTTTGATCGAGCGCTTCGGCCGGTTTCTAATTTGGATTCGTCGAGTCCCACGGGTGGTGTCACTGCGATTGCTGATGCGCTAGACGAATTACTCGCCGCACCAAGTGACGAGCCGTTGGCGGGCGTCGTTCTTTGCTCTGACGGAATTGAAAATTCACAACGCGATCCAGAAGCGGTCGCGAGATTGTATCGGCGAAAAGGAATTCCGATCCACACCGTCACCCTTGGAACGACGAATGAAGTGCGCGATATCATCTTGGAAAATGTGCAGGTAAAACGAGCGGTTCCGGATCAAGCTCCGACGCGTGTCGCCATCACGTTGCGTTCGTTCGGATTCAGGGACGCAGTGATTCCTGTCCAGATTCGTTTTCAAAATAAAATTGTCGCTTCAGAAAACATCACGCTGGTGGGCGGTTCGCAACGCGCGGAAATTAATTTTACACCGAGTGAACGAGGGTTTCAAATTTATGAAGTCAGCGTGCCGACGCAAACTGGCGAATGGCTCGACTCAAACAATCACCGCGCTTTTGGATTGGAAGTCGCCGACCAAACGCTGCGGGTTCTTTACATGGAAGGCACGCCGGACGAATGGAAATATTTGAAGGAGGCATTGGAATCGGAATCGAACATCAAAGTGAAAGCGCTTTATCGGTTGCCGAGCGGAAATTTCGGGGCGAACACCGTGCAAGTTCACGGCAAGACGGGCGAAAAAGTTTATCAGGTGGAACATCCCACCGAGGGATTTCCGCGCTCGATGACGGAGTTGCTTAAATACGACGTCGTGATTAACAGCGACATTCGGAAAGAATCTTTCACGGCGGAGCAATTGCAAAACACAGCAAAATTCGTGGAAGAATTCGGCGGTGGATTTGTAATGATTGGCGGTTGGTCAGCCTTCGGTGCAGGCGGTTATCAGAAAACAATTGTCGATCGAGTCATTCCAGTGGCGATGGAAGAACTCACCGATTTCTCGCGCTTGCCGTTTCAGATCAAAGTTGCGCCGAATGTGCTGAACCATCCCATCATGGCGCTGGGTGGCAATCGTGATGAATCGCAACAGATCTGGTCGGAGAAATTTCCGGGATTCACTGGATACAATCGCGTTGACCGAGCCAAACCGGGCGCGACGGTGCTGGTGGAACACAGTTCTGACAAAACGGCGTATGGAACCGCGATTATTTTTGCCGTCCAGGAAATTGGCAAAGGCCGCAGCATGGCATTTACTTCCGACACAACGCGCGGTTGGGGTGAAAGATTTGAAACGCTCTGGGGCGAAAGAATAAATCCATCGCTGCCGCTGACCGAGCACAACTGCGATGCGCGTTATTACCGCCAGTTCTGGATCAACTCAATCCGCTGGCTTGCGGCAGGACGGATGGGAAGAACCAATTCGCCGGTTACGCTGGAACTGGAGAAAACGTATTCGCATCCCGGCGAAGTGGTTTTGGCTAGTATAAAAGTGCGCGACAAGGAAATGAAGGAACTTAGCACGGCGGATGTTTCCGTGGTTTTGTCGAGCGCCGGAAAATCCAATGTCGTGGTGAAAGCGGATTATGATGCAGCAAGCCGGACCTATAAGACGAATCTGCGGGTTGAACGTTCTGGCGATTACACTGTGATTGCGACCGCCGCCTTCCAAAACGAAAAGCTTGGTCAGGACAAACAATTGCTCTCGTGCGAAACGGCTGATTTGGAGATGACCGAGGTGCGGGCAAATCCTGATTTGATGGCGAAAATTGCGCGCGCTTCAGGCGGAAAAACGTTTTCAGCAAATCAGCAGGAATCTGAATCTGTTGAAGAAATTTTCGCGAATATTCCGCCGGTCACGGTCGAGTATCGCCACACCCCACTTTGGGACAAAGCCTGGGCGCTGGGACTGATCGTTGCCCTGCTCAGCGCAGAGTGGATTATTCGCCGACTCCGAGGCTTGGCGTGAAAAATGTGCACCTCGCCAGCTGACTATTTGTAGAGCAGGTATTGCACACGATGTTGGCGGAAATCTTCCAAATCTTTCACATAAAGTTTTTTGATTTCGTCGAGAGGTTTGTCTGCCTTGATCGCTTCAAACACCTGCTTGTTGATGAAAAGTAAATTAGCCCGCTTGAAGTTGAATTGTTCTGGATACCAGCGATGCAAAATTTTCGCGATGCTGATGCCGATGTCCACG
>JBKJOZ010000110.1:0-8375 GCA_046595315.1 Limisphaerales bacterium | reverse complement strand
TTTGGATATTCCTGTTTCCAGTGCTTTATCTTCTCTAAATATGAGCGACAATCATACACATCACGACGTCAGCAAACATGTTCGCGGTTATCTTATCGTCTTCGCCGCGTTGCTCGTTGGAACTCTTCTGACCGTCTGGGCGTCCTACATTCATTTCGGAGCCAAAGACAGCAACGTGGCTAATATCGCGGTTGCACTTCTTATCGCGGGCACCAAAGCGTTTCTCGTCATTGGATATTTCATGCATTTGATTTCTGAAAAAAAGATGATTTATTCCATTCTGGCCTTTACCGGTTTCTTTGCAGCGGGGCTGATGTTTTTGACAATTTGGTCTATGGATCCGACCAGCATCATCCATATTAAGTAGTATGTCGTTAAAAGCTTTCCATATCGTATTCGTCGCTGCATCTACTCTGCTTGCCTTTGGTTTCGGTGGGTGGGAATTGAAAAACTATTTTGCCAATGGCGAAAAACAAGCGTTGCTCCTCGGAGCGTTTTCAATTCTTTCCGGCATCGCCTTGCTTTGGTACGGCAAAGTTGTTTTGAAAAAATTAAAGCACATTAGCTATTTATGATTCGCGCCAAAGCACTTGTCATAACTGCGTTGCTTTTTCTCGCCACATCACCATCTGTGATGGCTTGTGCGACCTGCTTTGGCGCCTCCGATTCTCCCATGGCGAAAGGGATGAACTGGGGAATTTTCAGTCTGCTCGTCGTCGTCGTCACCATGCTTTCTGGCATCGCCGCTTTTTTTGTTTTTCTAGCCAAAAAATCTGCGCAGATGTCTTCCCTATCTGCACCCGAACAACTCCCTTTAGAAACGAAGAACGTTTAAACCAATGAATAATCTCGACCTCTCGCGTTTTCTTGCATTGCCAGTTCTGGCTTCAGAGCACGGTAAAAATGTGGATGCCCTTATCATTTACGTGCATTGGCTGATGCTCGCGCTTTTCGTGGGATGGCTCTCCTATTTTTTCTACGCCATTTATCGTTTTCGTAAGTCAAAGAATCCGAAAGCCGATTACGTGGGCGTAAAAACTCATGCCTCCACTTGGATTGAAGTGGCCGTTGCCGCAGTTGAAGGCGTGCTCCTTATCGGTTTTGCCATTCCGCTTTGGGCTAAATCCGTTGATGCATTTCCGCTAGAAAAAGACGCAACTGTTCTACGCGTGACGGCTGAACAATTCACTTGGAATTCCCGTTATCCCGGTCCGGATGGAATTTTCGGAAAACAAGATTTTCGTTCAGTCACATCCAGTAATCCGCTCGGATATGTCGCGGATGATCCGAATGGAAAAGATGACATCACCCCGCCGCTTAAAGAAATGCATGTTCCGGTTGGTAAACCAGTTCTCATTCATTTGACCTCCAAGGACGTCATCCATTCTTTTCAGCTCGATCCGATGCGCGTGACTCAAGACGCCATTCCGGGTATGAGAATTCCTACCCAGTTTACCCCGACCAAAGTTGGACGTTATCAGATTCAATGCGCGCAGCTTTGTGGGAACGGGCATTCCACCATGGACGGTTATTTGACAGTGGATACCGCAGAAGATTACCAAAAATGGGTCGCGGAAAAATCCAAGTCCACCGGCGCAACCACCTTCGAATAAAGTTGCGGCAATCGGTTGCCGCAGATGTCGGAAAGCTTTTGAATCCGTTTCTATTTGCGGGCTGCCTTTTTGATGAACTCAACTTTTAAACGAACCCAATTCCTCGTCTGGGGACTTTTGTTGCTCGTTATTTTGGTCATTGTTGGCGTTTTCATTTCTTCCAAACTGAGCAGTTCCGGCAAGCCCCTTTTCATTTACAGTCAGGTCGGTGATTTTTCCCTCACCAATCAGTTCAACGGACCGACTTCCCTCAACAATTTTCGCGGACAAATTTGGATTGCTGACGTCATCTTTACTCGATGTCCACTGCAATGCATTCGCATGACCAAACGAATGCACGAATTGCAGGAAGCGTTGCCGCAAGACAAACCCATTAAAATGGTTTCCATTACGGCTGATCCTCAGTTCGATACTCCAGAAGTCTTGAAAAATTACGCACAACAATATGGTGCCGATCAAAAGCGTTGGGATTTTCTGACCGGGCCAAAAGCCGAGATCAACCGCCTCGCCGTCACCGGTCTTAAATTAGTCGTCTATGAAAAAAAGCCGGAAGAACGCGAAATTCCCGCCGACCTTTTTTTGCACAGTACTAAATTCGTTTTGGTGGACGGGCAGGGGAGAATTCGAGGGTGGTTTGATGCCGACAAACCCGAGAGCAAAAGTGAAATAGTTCGCGCCGTTAAAATGCTATTGAAAGAAATAAAATGACACTTTCCGATCTTCCTGCCGTCAATGCCTGCTTGAACGCTGCAAGCGCGGTTCTTCTTACTTTTGGTTACATCTTTATTCGCCAGAAAAAAATCGTGGCGCATCGCAATTGCATGATTGCCGCTTTTTGCACCTCAACGATTTTTCTCACGAGTTATCTGATTTATCATTTCAACGTCGGCCGCACGACTTTCACCAACCCGCAATGGTTTCGTCCCATTTATCTCACGCTTTTGCTGACGCATACTGTTCTGGCCGTGGTGATCGTGCCGATGATTTTTATGACGCTGAATCGTGCGTTGAAAGCGCGCTATGAATTGCACAAAAAAATTGCGCGCTGGACCTGGCCGCTCTGGATGTATGTGTCAGTGACGGGCGTGCTGATTTATTTTCTGCTCTACCAAATCTTTCCGCAGCGTTGATCGCTATGCCGGTTCCTGCTGGCTGATGCAGTGGAACGAGCCAAGTCCCCAGATCAATTCCATCGAATCAATGCCGATGACTCGTCGACCCGGAAATTCCTTCTGCAAAATCTCCAGCGCCTTCGAGTCGTTCTTGTGCCGGTAAGTCGGCACCAACACGATTTCGTTCGCGATATAAAAATTGGCGTAGCTGGCGGGCAACCGTTGTCCTTCGTGTTCGATTAATCCGCACATCGGCATTTCCACAATGCGCAGTGGACGGTTTTTTTCATCCCGCATTTTGCGGAGGCGATGAAGGTTTTCCTGTAAAATGGGATAATTTTCGTCGGACGGATCTTCTTCAACGACCGTGACGATGGTGGTTGGATTTACGAATCGGCTCAGGTCATCAATATGTCCATCGGTGTCGTCGCCGATAATTCCGTCGCCCAGCCAAAGCACATTTGTCACTCCGAGATAATCGCAAAGATATTTTTCAATATCTGCTTTGCTCAAATGCGGATTGCGATTTGGGTTCAATAAACAACTCTCTGTGGTGAGCAAAGTGCCGCCGCCATTGACCTCGATGGAGCCGCCTTCCATGACGATGGTGGGTGAAAAAAGTGGAAGCCCTCGCAGTTTTGCAACGTGTTGGGGAACGGCGTCGTCTAAATCGAACGGAGGATATTTTCCGCCCCACGCATTGTAGCGCCAATCGACAATGGCGCGTTCGTGTTTGCCCTCGTCTTCGCGCACCAAAAAAATAGGGCCGTGATCGCGGCACCAAGGCTCGTAGGCGGGAAAATGATGAAACCGAACGCGATCGAGCGGTGTTTTTTCTTTACGCAACAACTCGCAAACGGTGTTCTCCATTTCCGAATTCCAGACGTTGATATTGACCTCTTCGACTTTGACTAATTCGCGAATGAGATTCGCATAAACCGGCGGAACCGTTTCGTATTTGTCTGGAAAACTGATTCCCTCCGGACGTGGCCAGGAAAACCAAGTCGCCGCGTGTGTTTCCCACTCAGCGGGCATTCTAAAACCAAGTTGGGAAGGGAGTTTTGGATTTTGAGTTTTCAATTTGGAGTTGCGCTAGAGCAGTTGATTAATTTACGACCAAGTTTTCGAATCCAAAAACTCAGATCCAAAACTTAAAATGGTTAGGGGAGCTTCTCGCTGCGCGCTGCAGTCAGCAGTCGATACCATTCGTCGCGAGTAAGATCAATTTCTGTGGCTTTGATGGCTTCGCGAATTCGCTCAGGATCGGTAGAGCCAACGATGGGAACAATTTTCGCGGGATGCTTGAGCAGCCACGCCAGAGCCACCACCGCTCGGCTCGCTCCGCGTGCTTCGGCGATCGATGTTAGCGTCTCTTGTAATTGCGCTGGAATCGGATGTCTCTGCTCAATTCCGGATGTAAGTTCGGGCGAGCCGAGAACTCCCCCGCCGAGTGGGCTCCACGCCAGTGGGGTCATTTTTTCGATCAAACATTGGTCAAGAATTCCGTCCGATAAACAATCCAACTTCGCAAGACTGATTTCGACTTGATGACAAATCAGCGGCATCGGACAGGCATTTTGCAGCGCGGTGATAAGGGCTGGACGAAAATTGCTGATACCAAACTCGCGCACTTTTCCGGAGCGCAACAAATGATTAAAAGCTTCAGCCACTTCTTCGGGATTCGCTAAAAAATCGGGACGATGCAGTTGGAACAGGTCAATCGTCTCGACGTGAAGTCGTTTCAACGATGCTTCACACGACTGAATAATGTGTTCTGCAGAAAAATCGTAACGGTGTGGCGAATCGGACCACGGCTCACCCGCAAAACGAATCCCGCACTTTGTCGCGATAGTGATCTCATCGCGAATTAACGGATTCGCTTTCATCACCTGACCAAAAATTGTTTCCGCATGACCGCGACAATAAATATCGGCATTGTCGAACATCGTGTAACCCGCTTCCATCGCGGCAGCTACCGCGCGACGTCCAATGTCTTCTCTTTCCGGCGTGACTTCTGCGGGATTTCGAGTGCCCGCAATTCGCCAGCAACCGAAGGCGAGACGGCTGGTTTGCAATTGGCTTGTGCCGAGCGAAACAGTTTCCATACTTGGAAGAACTTAGAACCGAAGAGAAAATTAGGAAAGTGGGAAAAAAATTCAGATCAACAACTTTTGCGACGGACGAATAGGTTTTGCAGGGATGAAAAACAGTTTTTTTGTGATAACTGCGATTGGAGTTCGCCACTTATTTTTCAGTAATCCTTGTGAATCCGGCGTCCGACTGTGGCTTCCGAATGAATAATTTTTTTAGCCTGAAAATTCTCCACACGCGTTACCTTTTCGCGGTGCTCTCTGGACTGATGCTGGCAGTTGCATTTCCGAAAACGAGCGTGGCGGGATTTGCGTGGATTGCTCCTGGGCTGATTTTGTTTTGTGGCGTTGGAAAAAACGGAAGGCAACAATTTTGGCTGGGTTACGTGGCGGGCGTTGCTCATTTCCTGTTTTCACTTTGCTGGCTGCTTTTTATTCCGTTTCCGGCGGGCGCGATTGCCGGCTGGCTCGCTTTGAGCGCGTATCTTGCTTTGTATCCCGCGATCTGGGTTTGGCTTTGCTGGAAAGTTTTTCCAAAATCAACTTCGCCGACATTGATCTCCAATTTTAACGAACGATTTCTGGAAACAACTTGGAAACAACGAGCCGTCTGGTCGCTCTCTTGCGCCGTAATCTGGGTCGCGCTGGAAATGATCATGGCGCGCATGTTCACTGGATTTCCTTGGAACTTTCTTGGCGTCACCCAATACAAAATCATTCCGCTGATTCAAATCGCCTCGGTCACGGGCGTTTATGGGATCTCGTTTTTGCTGGTGTGGTTTTCCGTTTCACTTTGTTGCGCCGGATTTTTGCTGGTGCAAAGACCGCAGCCATCGCGCGCCTGGTCCACGGAAATTATTCTGCCCGGGATTGTCGCAGCCTCGCTTTTTGGAATAGGCGCAAACCGTTTAACAATGGAGAATTCAGATCAGCCCAAAATTAAAATCGCACTCGTGCAACCGAGCATTCCGCAAACGTTGATTTTTGATCCCAGCCAAAATGAACCGCGTTTTAAAAAGCTCCTCGAACTTTCGGAAACGGCTTTGGCTGAAAAGCCTGAAGTCTTGATTTGGCCTGAAGCGTCGGTGCCGCCGATGGGAGATGATGATTTTCGCGCCATCACAAATTTAATGGTGAGTCATCACGTTTGGATGGTTTTTGGCGCGGACGATGTTGGAATTCGCGCCACCGATGATGGTCGATGGGAGACTAATTTTTACAACAGCAGTTTTCTCTTCGCCCCAGACGGAAATGCGGTTGCCACGTATCGCAAGCGCCGTCTGGTAATTTTTGGCGAATATATTCCGTTGGAACGCTGGCTTCCGTTCATGAAATGGCTGACGCCCATTGAAGGTGGATTTACGGCAGGCGAAGGTCCCGTGCCGTTTAAAATCAATTCACCTCATTCCAAAACCTCCGTCCTGATTTGTTTTGAAGATATTTTTCCTCACTACGCGCGAGAGCATGTGGAAACTGACACCGATTTTCTTTTGAACCTCACTAATGACGGTTGGTTTGGCAACCGCGCCGCGCAATGGCAGCACGCGGCTAACGCCTTGTTTCGCGCCGTCGAAAATGGGGTGCCCCTCGTCCGTTGCACGAATAACGGTTTGACGTGCTGGGTGGATAAAAATGGACGCTTGCGTAAAATTTTCCGCGACCATACCGGCGACGTTTATGGCGCAGGTTTTTTGATTGCAGAAATCCCGCTGCTCACATCGGGCGAAAAACGCGCGCCGACCTTTTACAACCAACACGGAGATTGGTTTGGCTGGAGCTGCGTCTTCGCGACAATGGGTTTGGTAGTGGCGTCTCGGAGGAAAGTCGATCGGGCGAAATGACCAGAGTTACTTTTTATTTGGCGTGGGCGTTTCGAGATTGTGCAACCCAACCACATAAACAATATCCGCATCGAGTGTATCGACTTTAAATTCTTTTCCGTTGGGTTTGTCGAGCAACGGAAAACTGTTTTTATAAATTTCGCCCCCCGGATAAATAATCGTTCCTTGGCCGCTTTTGTTGTCCACCTTGTCCGCGCCCTCGGTGGCCCTGTTGTTGAACAAATTGCGGATGCGAATGGCCGTAATGGTTTCATTTTCTGCGACGAGGAAATTTAACAAATCAAATGCCACCGCGTTGACATCATGGGTCGCGTCAAAACCATTGCTGAATTGGTAACGATACGGAGTCCATTCGGTCGAACCCGATTTCAAAACCGAGACGGCAAACCCTTCCCAATTGCCCACTTCATAAATTAAAAAATCATTGCCGGGTTTGTTGCGAAGGCTTGCGCCGTCCCAGGTCAGTTCGACCGTGAAGCGTTGCACATTGGGAATAGGCGGAGCGTCCGTCGCGCTCGGGAATAGAACATGGCGAGAACTATCTCCTTTGTTTCCGTAACTGGTTTGCGCAAGCATCCGACCAATCGTGTTGCTCCGATCAAAACGGCTGAAATCATTTGTGCGCACGGCGGCATCGCGCTGATACGCCTCACTATATTTCGCAAATTTGCAACTGTGCGTTTTTAGATTCCCGCCATCAAGGATCGTTGCGGTCGTAACGGAATTGGCTTCGTCAAACGTGAAACCGGCAATAGTGAAGACGCCGCCCTGCGTGATTTGGGACGTGAATGTGGCCAGGGCAATCAAACTAAATGTTGCGATATTTTTCATAAAACTGGGGAAGGATTTCAGACCGAAGTTCAGGGCAAGGGCAGAAGAACGTCAATCACTTTTCAAACAACTTTTAACGCTTCAAACCCAGCAAAGCCTTGGCGTGTTGGCGCGCCACCTCGGATTGCCCTCCGAACATTCGGGAGATTTCGGCCACACGTTCGGAAGATTCCAGCAAATCTATTTTTGAAATGGTTCGACCCTGTACAATTTCTTTGCTGACGAGATAGTGCGCTGTCGCACTTGCCGCTACCGCAGGCAAATGCGTAATGCAGAGCACTTGGTGTTGCCCGGCAATTTGCCGCATTTTTTCACCGACCACTCCGGCCGTTTCACCGCCCACATTCGCGTCGATTTCGTCGAAGACGAGCACTGGAATTTCGTCCTGCAATGCCAGCGCGGTTTTTAGAGCGAGCATCACGCGCGACATTTCTCCCGACGACGCAATCGCCCGCAGCGGTCGAGCGGGTTCGCCCACGTTCGGTGCAAATTGAAATTCAATCGCATCCAAACCACTCAAAATTACCGACGACAATTCATTTTGCGTCGTGATCGAAATATCAAAATGACATTGGTTGAAGCCGAGATCATTGAGCTGTTTGACCACCGCCTTCGATAATTTGGGAATGGTTTTACGGCGAGCGTCTGAAAGTTCTTTGCCGATTTTTTGCAGCCCTGATTCCACTTTGCCCAATTCGGAATTAAGCCGTTGTAATTCCGCGTCGCGTTGTTCGAGGCTCTGCAATTTGGCCTGTGCTTCGTCGCCGAATGCGATGACTTCCTCGATGGTTCCGCCGTATTTACGTTTCAACGACTGGATCAAATTCAGACGCTCATCGAGTTGCGCCAATCGTTCCGGATTCAATTCCAACCGATCCGCGTAGTGCG
>JBKJOZ010000239.1:0-10059 GCA_046595315.1 Limisphaerales bacterium | reverse complement strand
GGAACCATCACGGTTGCAAACTCGGCGACGGATTCTGACGTTCCAGTCAACAACCTGACGTTTAGTTTGGATGCTGGTGCACCCGCAGGTGCGACAATTGATCCAGATACGGGATTGTTTTCCTGGACGCCGACTCCGGCCCAAAGCCCTAGCACAAATGTTATTGCTGTGCGAGTGACCGACGATGGTGTCCCGTCACTAAGTGATGTGAAAAATCTGACCGTGGTTGTCAATAAAGTGAATACGGCTCCGCATCTAGAAGGCTTGCCCGACAACGCTTTGGAAACCTCTTCCGGTCAGACGGTCGCCTTTACGGCAACCGCCACCGATGATGACGTTCCTGCGGATACACTGACGTTCAGCTTGGTCGGAACGGTTCCGGCAGGCGCAACGATTAATCCGACCACGGGCGATTTCAGTTGGACGCCTCCAACCGGAAATAACACTTACACGATCACAGTTCGCGTGACGGATAATGGTGTTCCCGCTCAGTTCGATGACCAGAATGTTACTATTCTTGTCGTCCCGGCGAATGCTGCACCGGTTCTAAGTTTAGGTGTAGCACGAGCCACTGAACCAATGGTTAATTTCGAAAGTTTCACAAATGGAACTCCGAACGAATCCATTCTTTTCAACAAACCTCTCAACTCAAGCACGACGACGAATTACATCGACACGGCTGCGACAAATTACACAACCGTGACCACCACTTTTCCGGCGGGTCACTCGAGTGCTAAAGTCATGCAGATTGGTTGGAGCTTTAAGGCAGGTGCTTCAAACTATTGGGTGCGTTTAAACACGTTGAACACGCCCATCCTTCCTAACCCGACAATTAATCTGAGCCAAAGACTCAAGTTTGATATCTACACGACCAAGTCTCTAAAAGTTGGAGTTGGTTGCCGTGAGACTGGAACCACGGCGGCGATCGGCGCAAATGGTGGAACAACCGGGTCTATCGAATATGTTGGGGTCACCGGCAAAAACGGCACGACGCCGATCCCGAGTCGGACTGTCAGCGCCAACACTTGGACTACTCTTGAATTCGATTTGCCGAATGAGCCAGTTCAAACCTTGACGGGAGACAGTATTTTAGCTGCAGGAAAAGGTGTTCTTGAACACTTGGCCTTGGTCGGCAATGGCGGCACGGGTGCTTATACTGTCTATGTTGACAACTTTGAGGTCGTCACAACGACAGCTTTGCCTGGAACCGTTACTATGAACACAGGAAGCACGTTGTCCATCACTGCTTCAGCTACTGACGCCGATGTTCCAGCTCAAACGATTTCGTTTGGATTGGATGCAGACGCCAACACTAATTCCGTCCTTGATCGCGTAACCGGCGCGTTTACATGGGCCCCAACCGCGGCTGATGCGGGGACAACGAACGACTTCACGATCACTGCGGAAGATGATCCTACAAATGGCGCGATTCCGAAGAGCGATTCCAAGACTTTCACAGTCATTGTGACGTCTGACCCAGTTGGCGTGCAGGCCGCTGATGGCCAAGGCTTCGTCGCCTCGGGCGAAGCGGTCGCTTTGAGCTGGGACGCTGTCACGGGTCAAACTTACTTGGTCCAATACAAAAACAGTCTCAATGACGCTGATTGGACCGACTTGGGAACGGTTACCGCCAGCACCACAACCGTATCGACCGTCGTCTCCAGTGAGTCAGAACGGTTTTACCGAATTATTGCGGTGGAAAGCGGTAGTTCGGTTTCCGCGGAATAACAATTGAAGTTTATCGCGCTGGTTGCCTTCGCAAGGAGGCAACCAGTTTTTTTTTGCACTAAGCGAGAAAATGGCCTTGGGGACATTTCGAATTTTAAAAAAATAAAGGAAGGCGATGAATTTTTGCGAAAACGCTCCCGTCATCGGACAGGAAAAAATGCTAAGAGATTCCTAGACGTTGAACTTAAAAAGCAACACATCTCCGTCTTTTACCACGTATTCTTTGCCTTCCATACGATAAAGTCCTTTATCGCGGGCTGAAGCCACTGATCCGCAGCTGACGAGATCGTCATACGCAACGGTTTCAGCTTTGATGAAGCCGCGCTCGAAATCACTATGAATTACTCCGGCCGCTTTGGGTGCCGTGTCGCCTGAGTGGATTGTCCAAGCGCGAACTTCTTTTTCGCCCGCGGTAAAATACGTACGCAGACCAAGCAGGTGATATGTGCCGCGAATCAAAGCGCCGACGCCCGATTCCTTCACCCCAAGCTCTGCCAAAAATTCTTTCGCTTCTTCGGGCGAGAGATCAATCAGGTCGCTTTCGATTTGCGCGCTGATTACGACAGTTTCGCAGGAATGATGTGCTTTAGCGTATTCGCGAACTTTCGTCACAAACGGATTTGAGTCAGCAGTCGCCAAATCGGTTTCTTTGACGTTTGTGGCGAAAATGGTCGGTTTATCTGTGAGCAAGAAGAAACCTCGTGAAATTGCTTTGTCTTCCGGAGTCAGGTCAACAAGCAACGCAGGTTTGCCTTCATTCAAATGCGGCTCCAGTTTTTTCAAAACTGCTTCTTCAGCAGCGGCGATTTTGTCGCCGCGCTTGGCATCCTTCGCCACACTATTGAGACGCTTTTTCACTGTTTCCAGATCGGACAAAACTAATTCCGTCGTGATGGTTTCAATATCGCGAATGGGATCAATCGTTCCGGCTACATGGTGAATGTCGGCGTCTTCGAAACAGCGAACGACTTGGACAATGGCATCGACTTCACGGATATGGGTTAAAAACTTATTTCCCAAGCCTTCGCCAGCCGAGGCGCCTTTGACGAGTCCCGCAATGTCCACGAATTCAACCGCTGCTGGAATTACCACTTGAGTTTTCGCAATATTTTTTAGCACTTCCAGCCGCGCATCTGGAACGGTCACGATCCCAACGTTCGGATCAATGGTGCAAAACGGGTAATTGGCCGCCTCCGCTTTTCGCGTTCTTGTGACGGCGTTGAACAGGGTGGATTTCCCAACATTGGGCAGACCGACGATTCCAGCTTTGAGCATAAATTTGAGGAGTCAGGAGACAGGGGTCAGAATTCAGAAGTAATTATTTTTCTTCGATGGCTTCCACGGCTTCGCGAATAGTGGTTTTGAATTTTTCCACGCCCTCGTCAAACGCAGCTGATATCGGCATAACGGGCGTTTTAGAAACTTTGCGTTTGAATTTTTTCAAATTCTCTTCGGCGACCGCTTCGTCCATTTTATTGGCTACAACCATGCGCTCTTTTTTCAGCATCGATGGGTCGTAAAGTTCCAATTCGCGCAGCAAAAGTTTGTAATCATCCCATGGATTGCGCCCGTCAATTCCTGCCATATCAAGGAGGATGACTAGAAATTTACAACGTTGAATATGTCGTAAAAAACCGTGACCCAAGCCGACATTTCTGTGCGCTCCTTCAATCAAACCCGGAACATCGCAAACGGTGAGCCGGTGAAAATCGGGGTATTCGACAATGCCGATTTGCGGATGGAGTGTGGTGAAAGGATAGGGCGCAACTTTCGGACGCGCTTTCGAAATCGCAGTGAGCAAAGTTGATTTCCCAGCGTTTGGATATCCGACGATACCTACTTCGGCGACGGTGCGCAATTCGAGGCGGTATTCGCCTTCGTCCCCAGGTTCTCCGGGTTGCGCGAAACGTGGGGTTTGGCGGGTGGAAGTCGCGAAATTTCGATTGCCTAAACCGCCGCGACCCGCTTTACAAAGGATAAATTGCTGACCGTCCAGAGTGAGATCCGCGACCATCTGTTCGCCTTCATTTCCCATCATCGGTCCCGCAGCAGCGAGACCCTCATCATCCGTCAGATCAAGTTCAACCGCTAGTTCCGTTCCTGCGCGTCGAATAATCGAACGCTTGCTGGAACTGGCCATCAACATCGTTTTTGGCTCTTTTTCTTCATCATCCTCCGACGGTTCAGGTGCTGGTGGGAGTGAAGGTAATTTCCAAACGAGCGTTCCGCAGGGCACTTTAACGATTAAATCTTTTCCAGCAAGGCCATCCATTCCCTTCCCGCCGCCGCCTTCGCCGTCTTGGGCAATCAAGCGAGGTCGAAAAAATTGCCCGATCAAATTATTCAAATCGTGGTCGGCTTGGAGAATGACATTCCCACCGCGCCCGCCATTCCCGCCGCTCGGCCCGCCTTTGGGAACATAAGCTTCGCGATGGAAAGCCACAGCACCTTTTCCGCCGTGACCAGCGCGTGCGTAAACTTTGATTTGATCGACGAACATTTGAAAAATTTAGACTGAATTGACCAAGTTACAAAATGACTTTGAAGCGGCTTCGCCTGTTCTATCAGGGAACAAAAAAAAGGCGAGGCTTTGCGGCCTCGCCGTAAAAATAGTTTTCTGAGCCTAATTATTTGCCGGAGCTGCTTCTGGCAGAACATTCACACGGCGGCTGCCTTTGTCGAAATTAACTTTGCCATTCACCAGAGCAAATAACGTCCAATCGCGACCGGTGCCGACGTTTTTTCCTGCAATAAATTTCGATCCGCGTTGGCGAATGATAATACTACCTGCGGTAACAACGTGACCGCCAAATTCTTTAACGCCGAGGCGTTTGCTGACGCTATCACGACCATTGCGAACACTTCCTTGACCTTTCTTGTGTGCCATAAATCTCCTTAAGCTTTGATTCCTGTAATTTTTACCACCGTCAATTCCTGACGATGTCCAACTGTGCGATGATAACCTTTGCGGCGGCGCATTTTGAAAGCGATTTTCTTTTCACCGCGTTTGTGGGCGATGACATCTGCCACCACTCCAGCTCCGGAGATCAGAGGTTCGCCGAAGGTAAATTTACCTTCACTTCCGACCATTAAAACGCGATCGAACGTAAAAGTTTTTCCTTCACCCGCTTCCACAGGTAAACGTTCAATTTCCAAGGTGTCTCCGGCAACGACACGATATTGTTTTCCACCGGTTTCTAATACAGCGTACATAAAATTTTCCCACCAAAGGGACAGGGATAAAACCAAAAACCTCGTGAGGTGTCAACCTCGGTTTCCAGAAATCGCGCGGTAAGATGCTTGCGAAAGACGCTTCGTCAAGGAACCATTTTGCAATGAGAACGGTTGCAGTCATCGGCGCTTCCAGCAATCGCGGGAAATTTGGCAATAAAGCTGTGCGCGCTTTTCTAAAAGCGGGTTACAAAGTTTTCCCCGTTCATCCTGCGCAAACAGAAGTGGAAGGCTTGCCCTGCTTTAAAGAAATTCTTGATGTGCCAGAACGCCCGAATTTAGTAAGCGTTTACGTGAGCCCTGATCGTTTGCTGGATATTTTGCCAGACATCGCATCGAAAGGCTGCGACGAACTTTGGCTCAATCCGGGAACGGAATCCCCTGAAGTTTTTGCAAAAGCTTTGGACCTCGGCTTGAAGACCGTGGAAACGTGCAGCATTTTAGCCGTGGGAATTTCACCTTCGTCGCTTTGAACCATTCAAAGGTTTGGCGCACCCGAATTAGAAGCGGCCAAGCCTGCCTTCTGTCCCTCATGTTTTCCTTCCGCAAATTCTTCAATCATTTTTGCATTAAATGCCGGAATGTCGTCCGGTTTCCGGCTGGTAACCAATCCATTATCCACGATGACTTCGGCATCCACCCATTTAGCACCCGCGTTGATCAAATCGCTCTTGATCGAGTGATATGATGTCATTTGTCGCCCCTTGACCACGCCCGCTTCAATCAAAGTCCAAGGCCCGTGACAGATCGCTGCGACTGGTTTGCCTTGATCGAAAAATTTGCGCACGAATTGAACTGCGTTTTCATCGCCACGCAATTTATCGGGATTCATCACGCCTCCAGGCAATAGCAACCCATCGAAATCTTCCGCTTGGGCGCTGTCCAAGGGAATATCGACCGGAAATGTGTCACCCCACTCCGTGTGTTGCCAGCCGCGAACTTTTCCTTTCACAGGAGAAACGATCAGCGTCTGCGCCCCCGCGTTTTTCAAAGCATTGCGCGGTTCAACCAATTCTTCCTGCTCAAATCCATCGGCAACCAGAATAGCTATCTTCTTCCCGACCAAGGGCGCTCCCCCTTCTTTCAAACGATCTGAAGTTTTTGTGGTGTATCTCGGTTTCATAAAAAGTCTTTCTCCAAATATTGATTCATCAAGCCATAGAACGAGCGGGATGCAACGTGGTCGCAAAACTCAGGGGACTGAGAAGAATTCGAGCGGTAAAAAGCTGAGCAGGAAATTTTTTGCCTACACAAAAGACTAATCGAGGCCGCTCGCCAGTTTCGCCCGTTGCAAAACTTTTTGAGCAAGCCCCCGCGCCTTCGCTGCGCCGTCGGCGAGAATTTGGTTTACGTGATCCATATTCGCGGCCAACTCGGCGCGCCGGGCGCGCGCGTCGGCAAAATAGTTCCAATAATTTTCAAAGAGCGCTTTTTTCAAATCACCGTAACCGAGGCCACCTCCCCGCAAACGATCTTCAAAATCTTTAGCCACATCCGCAGCCGCCACCAACTTAAGCAATTGAATGGCAACATTCTTTTCCGCATCCGGTTTTGGTTCGGCAGGCGAACGGCTGTCCATCACGAGACCCATGATTTTTTTGCGAATCGCTTTTTCTTCGCCGAAAATCTCAATCGTGTTCCCATAACTTTTGCTCATTTTCTGGCCGTCGCTTCCGGGGACAACCGCCACTTCATCGCGGATTCGCGGCTCAGGAATCACAAACGTCTGTCCGTATTGCTCGTTGAATTTGATGGCAATATCGCGAGTGACCTCGACGTGTTGTTTCTGGTCGCGTCCGACCGGAACGACGTTGGAATCGTAAATCAAAATGTCCGCCGCCATCAGCACGGGATACGCGAAGAGCCCGTGATTGGGCGAAATTCCTTTGGCGATTTTGTCTTTGTAGCTGTGACATTTCTCCAAAAGGCTCATCGGCGTGAGCGTGGTGAGAATCCAGGCAAGTTCGGTGACTTCTGAAACATCCGACTGCCGAAAGAAAACCGATTTCTTGGGGTCAAGTCCGCACGCCAGAAAATCAAGCGCGACGTCCAACGTGTTTTTTCGCCGTTCCGCCGCATCGAACAGCGACGTCATGGAATGATAATTGGCGATGAAATAATAGGCCTCACCTTGCTCCTGCAATTCGATGGCCGGACGCATCATTCCGAAATAATTTCCCAGATGCAGCGCGCCTGAAGGTTGAATGCCGGACAAAATTCGCATGGCGAAAAGCTAGTTGAAATTCGAGGTCAGGAAAGCAGGAAGTGCTTCTTGGGATGCGCGCTATTTCGTCTTTGCGGCTTTGCCTTTGCGCTCAACAAAGTCAATGCACTGTTTGATGTCGGGAACAGAATTCGTCCAGTTGTGTTCGTATTCGATCGAAATAAATCCATCAAATTTTTGCCGCTTCAATTCTTTCAACACGTTTTTCACATCGCCGACGCCTTGGCCGAAAATGGTGTCATGATCGTCCTGGCTAATGGGATCTTTCAAATGCAACGAATAGACGCGACCCTTCAAAATTTTGAGAGCTTGGACCGGTTTCAAGCCCGAGCGAACTAAATGCCCTGTATCCAAACAAAAGCCCATGCGACGATCGCGACCCTTCATCAAATGAGCCGTGTAGTTGGGATCCCAGTTTTTGTAGTCCGGTTTTTTGTCGTCCTTGCGGTGGTTGTGCAGGCAAAAGCGGACGTCGTATTCTTTCACGAGTTTCTCGACCAAATCGAAATTTTCTTTGGCGTCCGGCGGTTCGCCCGTGAGCGCTACCAGGTCAAGTTTTTTGGCGAATTCAAACACTTTGCGCAACGCGCTTTCCGGATCTTTTTCGGCAAAAGCCGTGTTGCCAAAATAAGCGCTGGTGGCGCGAATATTCGAGGAGCGAAGTTTTTCTTTGAGCAGGTTCAGGTGTTCCTCGGACATTTGCGCGTTGACCTCAACTTGCGGCAACTCCCTGCTGAGTTTTTGCCACAGAAATAACTCGATGGTTTTGCCACCGGCTTCCTTGGTTTTATCAATCGCCTCAAAAAGCGTGTAGCGATTAAAGCTATACGCCTGGCAACCGAGCGCGAACCCGCCGATTTTGGCGGCATCGGGCAAAGGCGAAGCCGCGTGGAGGTGCGTGTGAATGAGGGTAAAAACGATTAGTTTTAGAAATGTTTTCATACGGCAGTAAGTAGAGTAAACTTTGAAATAATTCGAAAGACCATGCTAAATCGTGCGGCAACACGCGGCTTTTTTCTTGCAACAACAGTCAGCAATGGCATTTTATCTCGACCCAGTACGTTATGAAAATTTTTTGCAAAAGCGTTCGCCAAGCGTTCACCTTGATCGAACTTTTAGTTGTCATTGCGATCATCGCCATTTTGGCCGGTTTGCTTTTGCCTGCATTAGCCAAGGCCAAAACCAAGGCGGAAGGAGCGAAATGTATCAGCAACATTAAGCAATATGCTCTTGGAATAAACATGTACGCAAACGACAACAAAGATAGATTGCCTGGCTTGGCTTGGCGCGGGGTTTATCCTCAGTATCAAAATAATAACAGCCTTCGCTATGGTCTCATTACCATTATGGACACATACTTAGGAGCAAAGCCTGCGAGCACCGCAACGCAAGTCGCGCGTGTGGCTATTTGCCCTGGTTCTGCGCGTAACAGTCGATATCCCGCCGGGGCACCTGCGTTGGAAACGAATGTGAGTTATCAACTTTCGATTTATTTCACGAATGATTTTCAAGCGGCGACGGCGGGCGGAGGTGCGGGTCGAATGACAAATGCCTTCGGTTACCCAGGCGCAAGTGGAGGGGTGCCGGGCGGAGTGGACGAAAATTCTAAAAAAACGACTCAATTCCGCAAACCGAGTGATAACTGGGCAATGGTGGACGTGGACCAAATTAACACAGTTGCATCAACTACGGCTGGATACGGGGCCAATCTTCCGAAAACAAAAGTTCACGGCTCCGTGCGGAATTATCTCTATTTTGATTGGCACGTAAAATCGTCCAAAGAAAAATAATTTAAAACGTTAGTAATTCGGAAAATTTCGTACTTCTCTGGGTAAATGTAACCGCATCATTCTCTTGCCCCTAAGTTTCGCGCCGATATTCTCGGCGGGAATTATGAGCCGAAAAATTAGTTTCCTTTTCGTACTTCTCGTTTCCATTTCGTCCGCATTTTCGCAACCACCGTCCCCCCTCCGCGTATTCATTCGTGCCGGAGAAAAAACCCACGGACCTAATCAGCACGACCATCCGCAGTTTTTGACCCAATGGAAAAAGTTGCTAGCTGAGCGTGGCACCAAAGCCGAGGGGGCGATGAATTTTCCCACCGCTCGACAACTCGAAGCTACCGATGTTTTGCTAATGTATGCAGCCGAAGCGGGCACTGTTTCTGCGGAGCAACGAGCGAACCTCGAAACATTCCTGAAACGCGGCGGCGGGTTGGTGGTGATTCACGACGCGGTTTGCGGGACGGACGCGCAATGGTTCAAAACAATCATCGGCGGCGCGTGGGAACATGGTCGCTCCAAATGGTTCGAGGGGAATATTGGGATTTATTTTCAAGACCATTCGCATCCCATTACGAAAGGTGTTTCTAATTTCGATCTCGATGACGAAATGTATTACGACCTGCATTTGATGCCAGAAGCGCAAATTCTCGCTGCGACTTACGCGCCCGACAAACGCAACACGCGCGATGGAAAATTATTCCCGTCCGTTTACGAAATTGCCCCGCAGATGTGGGCCTACGAAAAATCTTTGCAGACCACCAAGACCTATCGTGCCTTCGTTTCCATTCCGGGTCATAATTCCAAAACCTTCGATCTTCCAAATTATCGCGCTTTGCTCCTGCGCGGTATCGCTTGGGCGGGAAAACGCGATGTCGATTCGCTGGTGAGCAAAACGGAATTGGCGAGCCTGCGTTATCCTGAAGGCGGGCCAACTGCTCCTAAAAAATCCGCCGCCAAAATCACAGTTCATCCTGATTTCAATTTGAATCTCGTCGCCGCCGAACCGCTGATAGAAAAACCAATTTCACTCGACTGGGATGCGCAAGGCCGACTCTGGATTGTTGAAACGCCTGAGTATCCCAACGGTCGAAA
>JBKJOZ010000134.1:0-9292 GCA_046595315.1 Limisphaerales bacterium | reverse complement strand
CCGCAATTAATTTTTGCGCGTTCTCGATTTCCTGCCCTTTTTCCTTCGGGATGATCATGTCATCGATTCCGACCGAAACGCCTGCGCGGGTCGCCTCGCGGAAACCGGCATCTTTCAATTTATCGAGCGTGACAACTGTTTTGTCCTGTCCGCAAATTTTATAACATTTCCAGATCAGATCGCCGAGCGCGGTTTTGGTGACAACTTTGTTCGGGAAACCGATCTCTTCCGGCCAAATTTCACTGAAGACAACGCGACCGACCGTAGTCTCGATCACCTTTTTCTCAGAATCACCGTATTCAGTTTTTTTGCCGTGGTCAGGATTCGCAAATCGGATGCGTTCATGAATTCCAACTGCGCCATCAGCATAAGCGAAATTCACTTCGCTCTTACTGCCGAAAAGTTTCAAGCGCGCATTCTTCACAACAGGTTTGCGCGGTTCAGCGGTCAGATAATAACAGCCGAGCGTGATGTCTTGCGTCGGCGTCATGATCGGCTTTCCGCTCGATGGCGAGAAGATGTTATTCGGCGCGAGCATGAGCAAACGTGCTTCCAATTGCGCTTCGACAGAAAGCGGGACGTGCACGGCCATTTGATCGCCGTCGAAGTCTGCATTGTAAGCGGTGCAAACCAGCGGATGAATCCGAATCGCTTCGCCTTCGATGAGAATCGGCTCGAAAGCCTGGATTGACAAACGATGCAAAGTCGGTGCGCGGTTGAGCAACACCGGATGACCTTTGGTGACTTCTTCGAGGATGTCCCAGACTTCCGGTGATTGACGTTCGATCATTTTTTTCGCCGAACGAACCGTGTGAACGTAACCCAGTTCTTTGAGGCGACGAATGATGAATGGCTCAAACAAAACGAGCGCCATTTTTTTCGGCAACCCGCATTGATGCAGTTTCAATTCCGGTCCAATGACAATAACGGAACGGCCAGAGTAATCGACGCGTTTTCCGAGCAAGTTCTGACGGAAACGTCCGCTCTTGCCTTTAAGCATGTCACTCAAAGATTTCAGCGCACGATTTCCAGCGCCAGTCACAGCGCGACCATGACGACCGTTGTCAAACAACGCATCAACGGCTTCCTGCAACATCCGTTTTTCGTTGCGAATAATGACTTCAGGCGTTTTGAGCTGAAGCAGATTTTTCAAACGATTGTTCCGGTTGATAACGCGGCGATAAAGATCGTTTAAATCCGAGGTCGCAAAACGTCCGCCTTCGAGCGGAACCAACGGACGCAAGTCCGGTGGAATCACCGGCAGCACCGTGAGAATCATCCATTCAGGACGTGTTTTAGAGGTATGAAAAGCAGCAAGCAGTTTGGTACGTTTTGCAATTTTTTTACGGATTTGTTTGCTCTTAGTTTCGGTCATTGCAATCGCCAGCGCATCCACCGATTTCGGCAAATTGACATTCGCCAAAGCTTCGCGAACGGCTTCAGCCCCCATCTTGGCGATGAACGCTTCTGCTCCGTAGGTTTCCTGCGCTTCGCGATATTCGTGTTCGCTCAAGAGCTGATGCAACTTCAGCGGCGTGGATTTGGGATCAATGACCAAATAATCCTCGTAATAAATGACGCGTTCCAAATTGCGCGCGGTCACGTCGAGCACCAAACCGAGGCGCGACGGCATGCATTTGAAAAACCAGATATGGGAAACGGGCACGGACAATTCGATATGGCCCATGCGTTCGCGACGAACGCGAGCCAGCGTCACTTCCACGCCACAACGATCACAGACGACGCCGCGATGTTTAATGCGTTTATATTTTCCGCAGGAACATTCCCAATCCTTCACCGGACCGAAAATGCGTTCGCAAAACAAACCACCTTTTTCTGGTTTGAACGTACGGTAGTTGATCGTTTCAGGATTTTTAACCTCACCCTTCGACCACGCACGGATGTTTTCAGGCGAAGCGACTTGAATGGCGACGTAATCGACTTGGTTAACTTTTTCCAGGCCGAGTAATTCGCGGGCAGATTCTTTCGTATTCATCATAGGATTTCACGGCGGGTTACCCCGCCAATTTAATTATTTCAAGTTGGCCAACAGTGCGGGTTGATCAGCAGCAGCTTGATCCACCGGGTTCGTGTAACCCACTTTTACATCCATACCGAGCGATTGCATTTCCTTCACCAAAACGTTGAAGGATTCTGGAATGCCGGCTTCGAGACTGTTGTCACCTTTGACAATGCTTTCATAAATACGAGTGCGTCCTTGAACGTCATCGGATTTCACGGTCAACAATTCTTGCAAGGTATAAGCAGCGCCATAGGCTTCCATCGCCCAAACTTCCATTTCGCCGAAGCGTTGGCCGCCGTATTGCGCTTTGCCGCCAAGCGGTTGTTGTGTGACGAGTGAGTAAGGCCCAACTGCGCGAGCATGAATTTTGTCCGCGACCAAATGGCCGAGCTTCATCATGTAGATGTAACCAACAACCACTTCCTGGTCGAAAGTTTCACCAGTGCGTCCGTCGTGCAAAAGAACTTTGGCGTGTTCAGGAAGTTTGGCTTGCTTGAGATAGCCGCGAATTTCCTTTTCCTTAATGCCGTCAAAAACCGGCGTAGCAAATTTCAAACCGAGCAATTTCGCCGCCCAGCCCAAATGCGTTTCTAAAACCTGCCCGACGTTCATACGAGAAGGCACGCCGAGCGGATTCAAAACGATGTCCACCGGAGTTCCATCATCAAGGAACGGAAGATCTTCTTCGGCAACGATTTTGGCAACAACGCCTTTGTTTCCGTGACGTCCAGCCATTTTGTCACCGACGGATAATTTACGCTTGGAAGCAACATAGACTTTGACCGATTTCACCACGCCGGAATCGACTTCTTCGCCGGCTTCGGCGCGTTCCATTTCTTCGTCGTGCTGCATCTGCAAATCGTCGAACTTCTTTTTAAATTGCCCGATGATTTCGTTGATCTTGTTGCGAATCGGCGACGGATCAATTTCGATCCGGTCATAAACTCCGGCAAGTTTGCGCAAAAGTGTTTTCGTGATTTTGCGATTGGCTGGGATGATGATTTCCCCGGTTTCAGAATTCACGACGTCCAGCGGAATTTTTTCGCCAAGCAAAATATTGCTCAACGCTTCCGTCAATTGTTCGCGCAATTCGTCCGTTTTCTTGCGGTGATCTTCCGTGACTTCTTTCGCGTGTTTTTTTGCTTCTGGAGCGAGTGAAGTTTTTGCTTCCCGTTCAAAATCGCGTTCTTTCTTGGACGAAACTTTTACGTCCATGACGATGCCGTAAGTTCCCGAAGGAACTTTCAACGAAGTATCTTTCACGTCCGCCGCTTTTTCACCGAAGATGGCGCGGAGCAAGCGTTCTTCCGGTGCGAGTTCGGTTTCGGATTTTGGAGTAATTTTTCCGACGAGAATATCGCCAGGCTTTACTTCCGCCCCGATGCGAATGACGCCGTCGAGTCCGAGATTTCTCAACGCTTCATCGCCGAGGTTCGGGATGTCGCGCGTGATCTCTTCCGGCCCGAGTTTCGTGTCGCGGGCGGCCACTTCAAATTCATCAATGTGAATCGAGGTGAACACGTCGTCTTTGACGATGCGTTCGCTGATCAGAATCGCGTCTTCGAAGTTGTAACCGTTCCACGGCATGAACGCGCAAAGCACATTTCGTCCGAGCGCGAGTTCGCCGCCCTGGGTGCAAGGACCGTCGGCCAAAACTTGTCCCTTTTTCACATGGTCACCTTTGGCCACGAGAATTTTTTGGTTGATGCAAGTGGCGGCATTTGACCGCATGAATTTGCGAACGTAGTAAACTGAAATACCATTCGCTGGATCGTGCTTAATTTTCTTCTTGGATTCAGGCAATTTGCCGTCTTCCGTAATAATAATTTGATTACCGGTGACGGACGCGACCCGACCCGCTTCTTCCGAAACGAGCACGGCGCGCGAATCGCGAGCAACACGTTCTTCCAAACCGGTCGCGACTAACGGAGCTTCCGTGATCAGCAATGGAACGGCTTGGCGTTGCATGTTCGAACCCATCAACGCGCGGTTCGCGTCGTCGTGTTCCAAGAACGGAATCAAACTCGCGGCCACCGAAACGAGCTGCTTCGGCGAAACATCCATGTAATCGACTTTGGAGGGTTCGACGTCCACGAAGTCACCCTTGCAACGGCACGTGACGCGTTCGGTCGTAAAATGTCCTTTGTCGTCGATCGGCGAATTTGCTTGGGCAACGGTAAACGCTTCTTCGCGATCCGCCGTGAGATAATCGAGGTGCGCAGTGACGCGACCTTTTTCAACTTTGCGGTACGGGGTTTCGAGAAAACCGAAATCGTTCACTTGCGCGAATGTCGCAAGCGACGCGATCAAACCGATGTTCGGACCTTCCGGCGTTTCCACCGGACAAATACGACCGTAGTGAGACGGATGAACGTCGCGAACTTCAAACCCGGCGCGATCACGCGACAATCCCCCAGGCCCGAGCGCCGACAAGCGGCGTTTATGGGTCAATTCGGCGAGAGGATTAATTTGATCCATGAACTGCGACAATTGGCTGCGTCCGAAGAAATCGCGGATGACTGCCGACAATGCTTTCGGATTGATGAGCTTTTGCGGCGCCATCGTTTCCAAACTTTGATCGAACAAGGTCATGCGCTCCTTCACCAAACGTTCGGTGCGGGCGAGGCCCACACGGCATTGATTTGCGAGCAATTCGCCAACGGTACGGATGCGACGGCTACCCAAGTGATCAATGTCATCCAAAGAGCCTTCGCCCTTTTTCAAACGGAGCAGATATTTCGTTGCCGCAACCAGATCTTCTTTGGTCAAGATGCGAGAATCGCCACCTTTGATGTTCAGCTTCTGATTAATTTTGTAACGACCGACACGACCGAGGTCATATCGTTTCGCATCAAAAAACAAGCGTTTGATCAAGGCGCGCGCGTTCGCAGCTGTGGGCGGATCGCCAGGGCGCAAACGGCGATAAATATCTTTGAGCGCTTCTTCTTCATTCTTCGTGGGATCCTTCTTCATGCACTTGATGACAATCCCGTCATCAACTGTCGTATCCACCACGCGAATTTTGTTCACGCCCAACTCCGCGATCTGTTTCACCACCGCTTTAGAAAGCGGCTCGAACGCACGAGCGACCACGATGTTTTTGTCCGCATCCACTGCGTCTTCGACCAAAACTTTGTTCTGAATGTCTTCGAGCTTTTCCGCTTCTTTGACGCTCAATTCTTCGATGTCGTAAAATAGTTTAAGAATATCTGCGTCGGTGCCGTAGCCAAGAGCGCGGAAAAAAGTCGTCGTCAAAAATTTGCGGCGGCGTTTTTTGCGGTCGAGATAAACGTAGAGCATGTCGCTCGTGTCGAACTGCGCTTCATACCACGAACCGCGATCGGGAATGATGCGAAAACTGTGGAGCGTTTTGCCGTTCGGATGTTGCGTTGCTTCAAAAGCCAAACCGGGTGAGCGATGCAATTGACTAACGATGACGCGTTCCGCGCCGTTGATGACGAAAGTTCCCTGCGGAGTCATCAGGGGCAATTCGCCCATGAAAACTTTTTCTTCCTTCGTTCCCTTTTCTTCCTTCAACAAAAATGTGACGTGGAGCGGAGCGCCGTAGGTAATTCCTTCGCGCAAACATTCGAGCCAGTCGTTTTTTGGATCACCAATGTCATAGCTGTGAAAATCAAGCACACATTTGCCATCGTAACTTTCAATGGGAAAAACCTCAGTGAACACGGCTTGCAAGCCAGTGTTTTTGCGGCGAGATGGCGCGATATCGAGTTGTAAAAAATCCCGGTAGGAATTGGTTTGCAATTCGATGAGGTTCGGCGGAGCGATGACCTCTTTAATTTTCCCGAAGTTAATTCTTTCAGTGACTTTGGATGGCATTTGAACCTCTAATCAGTGTTCGACGACCTCGACGAACGGTTATTGTATAAACGACACAAGGCAAATTTCCCGCCTACAGCAGAAAACTCGCCGCTACTCCTAACTCTATTTTACGAAAACGAAACTGTATGAATAAATTTTCCGATTCTTAGGCCGATGATTCAGACCGGTGAATTTTTCACCGGCCTGAAATCGACAGACCTTATTTGACTTCGACTTTTGCGCCAGCTTCTTCGAGCTTCTTTTTGGCCGCATCGGAGTCCGCTTTGTTAGCGCCTTCCAAAATCGGTTTTGGTGCACCTTCAACCAGCGCTTTCGCTTCCGCCAAACCGAGACCGGCTTTGACTTCGCGAACCGCTTTAATTGCTGCAATTTTCTTGTCAGCTGGAACTGAAACGAGGATCACGTCAAACGCGTCTTTCGCTTCCGCAGGAGCCGCAGCAGCAGCGCCGCCGCCAGCAGCCGCAGCCTGCATCGGAGCCGCCGCAGTGACGCCCCATGCTGTTTCAAGTTGTTTAACCAAGTCAGCAGTTTCAATCACCGTAAGTTTGCCGAGTTGTTCTACCAATGTTGCTAGATCAGCCATAATACTAATTTGCCTTTCAGTCTCGTCGCTACCCGCGGCTGCGGATGGTTTCAGTTCACACGCCAGCAAACCGACGATTTACTTTGTTGTTATTGTTAATCCATCTCCTTCCGGCTCGGAACGAAGACGAAATTGTGAAAATTATTCGCTTTTGTCGGCCTTGGCTTGCAACACGCGCGCAAGTTGCGTCGCAGGTGTGTTTAGCAAAGCAACCAATTTCGTGGCCGGTGCCTGGAATACTCCTAAGAGTTTGCCACGCAAAACTTCGATCGATGGCAAATCAGCGAGGGAAACGATGTCTTTTGTTTCCAGTCGTTGATTATTCAGAAAACCAAATTTAATTTTAGGTTTTTCAAATTCCGAACTGAAAGTCTTAATGACTTTGGAGGCAGCCGAAATATCTTTCTGGCCGGTTACAACTGCCAGTTGTCCAGCGAGAGTTCCGAGTTCCGGAACGCCTGCTTCTTTTGCGGCGAGCTTGAAAATGGAGTTTTTAACAACGTGAATTTCCGCACCCGCTTTATTTAAGCGTTTACGCAACTCGGTCATCGGACCGACTTTCAATCCCGTGTAATCAACCACGACGAAAAACGGCGAAGCGTTTAAGCGGCCGATATATTCCTTGCTGATAAATTGTTTTTCTGTGCGCATAAATTTCCTTTTAAAATTAAGCCGCTGCTGCCACGAATTCACGAATATCAACCCGCACCGCCGGACTCATCGTCGCGGACAAGGTGCAACTGGTAATAAAAGTTCCTTTTGCGCTCGAAGGTTTAGCCTTTGCCAACGCTTCGATGACCGCACGCGCATTGTCGGCAATTTCTTCTGCCTTAAAACTCACCTTGCCAATCGGGACATGTACGTTGCCAGCTTTGTCGATTTTGAATTCAACACGGCCCGCTTTAAATTCTTTCACCGCTTTGGCAGTGTCGTCGGTGACGGTTCCGGTTTTCGGATTCGGCATCAAACCGCGCGGCCCAAGAACTTTGCCCAGTTTGCGAACTTCGATCATCGCTTCCGGCGTGGCAATCGCGATGTCAAAATCATTCCAGCCTTCGACGCATTTTTTGATCATGTCATCGTAGCCGACGTATTCCGCTCCGGCAGCCTTCGCGGCGTCAGCAGAATTTCCCGGACGAGCAAAAACCAAAACGCGAACGGTTTTTCCAGAACCATGCGGCAGCGGAACGGTTCCGCGAACCATCTGGTCGGATTGCTTCGGATCAATCCCAAGTTTGAAAGCAACTTCAACGGTCTCGTTGAATTTCGCTTTCGGAAATTTGTTAAGAACTTCAACAGCGGATTTCAGCGAATAAGATTTTGATTTATCCACCAACTCCTGTGCTTTGCGATACCTTTTACTTCCTTGTGTAGCCATGTATTTTTGTGCGGTACGAACGAGTTTTTAACTCTCCCGCGGTTTAGATTTATCCCTGGATTTCAATTCCCATACTGCGTGCAGTTCCTGCCACGAGGCGAAATCCCGCTTCTTCATTAGTCGCGTTCAAATCTTTCATTTTGATTTTCACGATTTCCAAAACCTGTTTGCGCGTTACTTTACCCACTTTTTCTTTATTCGGTGTTTTTGATCCCGAAGCAATTCCAGCTGCCTTTTTCAGTAAAATGGCGGCCGGAGGCGACTTCGTAATAAAAGTGAATGACTTGTCTTGATAAACAGTGATAACCACTGGGATCACCATACCAGCCTGATCTTTAGTCGCCGCGTTAAATTCTTTACAAAACGCCATGATGTTGACGCCTTGTTGACCGAGTGCAGGACCGACTGGAGGCGCTGGATTGGCCGAGCCTGCCGGAATCTGCAACTTAATTTGTCCTGTAACTTTCTTTGCCATAAATACTTATTCTAAAATTATTTATTAAACCAGTTAAGCCTTTTCTACCTGCCAATATTCCAACTCAACCGGTGTATTACGCCCGAAAATATTAACCGTGACTTTCAATTTGCCTCGCTCCGGTTCGACCTCCTCAATTACTCCGCTGAAATTCAAAAACGGACCGTCGTTAATTTTTACCGTTTCACCCGCCTCAAAATTTACCTTCGGCTTCTCGCTGTCTTCTGATTCAGAAATCTGCGCTTTGATCGTAGCCATTTCCGATGGGGAAACTGGAAGGGGACGATCTCCACCCACAATTCCAATTTTTCCCGGAGTATCCTGAATGAAATACCACGGCTTATCTAAAATTCGCTTATTCTCATCCAGCAAAACCATGTCGACATAAACATAGCCGGGATGCAACTTGCGTGTTGTAACAGTTTTTTTTCCTCCTCGTACATCGACGACTTTTTCAACCGGCACCAAAACCTCTTTGATGAATTCACCCATCTCCTCTTTTTTGAGGCGCTTCTCTATGCTTTCTTTGACCTTTTGCTCCTGACCCGAGAGCGTGTGAATCACAAACCATTGACTTTGCATGATAAATCTTCTTTTTAAACGATATGGCGAATAATCATCGCAAAAACAAAATCAACCACAACTGTGAAGCCACCCAGCAACGCAATCGCTACAATAACCACCACTGTAGAACCTTTTAACTCCTCCCAGCTGGGCCAAGAACATTTCTTCAATTCCTCCTGCGTTTCGCGGAAATAATTGGAGATGCGAAGGAATGCACCTTTGCGCCACAAAATCACAAAGATCACCGTCGCAACCACAATCCCGATTATAATTGGTAATTGTTCTTTCACGTTTTTTCTAATCCAATTCTGGCGGAGAGGGAGGGATTCGAACCCCCGTTGGCTGTTACACCAAAGCGGTTTTCAAGACCGCCGCGATAGACCACTCTGCCACCTCTCCGGCAACCACATTTGGCACGGCGGGAGG
>JBKJOZ010000112.1:0-4986 GCA_046595315.1 Limisphaerales bacterium | reverse complement strand
TTCATCTTGGCGATGATGCGCGCGGGCAATCCCTTTTTGGCGTTCTCGATTTCGCGCTGGATGAGCGAGAGAACTTTTTTGTGCAACTCAAACGGAGCGACGAGAAATTTGCGCGTTCCTTGAAACTGGCAAATCCCCGTGAGCAAATTAAACAAGTTCGTCGCGTCTTCACCAAAATCGGGACGACACGTCAACAAACCGACATCGGTATAAATTCGCGCCGTGGTTGGATTATAATTTCCCGTGCTCAGATGAACGTAGCGACGAATCGCGTCGTCATCTTTGCGGACAACCAAACACATTTTCCCGTGAATTTTGTAGCCAACTAACCCGTAAACAACATGGACGCCGGCCTCTTCAAGTTTTTGCGACCATAAAATATTGTTGGCTTCGTCGAAGCGCGCTTTGAGTTCCACGACCACGGTGACTTGTTTTCCGTTGCGCACCGCTTCCATGAGTGCGCCGACGATTTGCGGATCGCCGCCCGTGCGATAAAGCGTTTGCTTGATGGCGAGAACGTTCGGATCTTCTGCGGCTTGTTTTAGAAAATCGACGACACTGCTGAAATTTTCGTAAGGATGATGCAGCAAAATATCGCGCTCGCGAATCGCGGCGAACAAATCCGTCTCATCGCGCAACGCTGCCGCAACCGGCGCAACAAACGGCGGATCGCGCAGTTCGGGCGAATGATCTCCCTCGTAAATCGACATGAGCCGCGTCGGATTGAGCGGTCCGTCGATGACATATAAATCCTCTTCTCCGAGGCGGAAATTTTCCAGAAGTTGCGCGCGAATTTCGAGTGGACAATCTTTTTCCAATTCGAGGCGAACCGCATCGCCGCGACGGCGATTATGTAATTCATTTTCCACGGCCTTGAGCAAATTGGAGGTGTCGTCTTCGTCGATGTACAACTCGCTGTTGCGCGTAACGCGAAAATGCCAGTAGCCCAAAATTTTTGTGCCGGGAAAAAGATCGCTGAGATAATTGCCAATCAGATTTCCCAAAAACAAATATTCCTGACTCGTGTCAGTGCGCGGCAATTTCACGAGGCGCGGCAAAACGCGCGGCACTTGCACAACCGCAAGACGTCGGCGCGTTTCTTTGGCCTGCACGATTTCCAATTGCACGACAATGTTCAGCGATTTGTTGAGCAATTGCGGAAACGGATGCGAAGGATCAATCCCAAGCGGCGTCAGCACGGGACGAATTTTGGCGCGATAATAATTTTCAACCCACGCCAGATCGGATTTGTTTAATTCACTGAAATTTAGAAAACGAATTTCATTTTCGGCCAGCGCGGGCAAAAGTTCTTCGCGCCAGCATTTGTATTTTTGATCGACCATTTTGCGAACGCGCTGCGTGACTGCGCTCAGATTTTCACTCGCCGTCAAACCATCGAGGCTACGTTCGACCACGCTGCTTTCAACCTGTTGCTTCAGTCCAGCGACGCGCACTTCAAAAAATTCATCAAGATTGGAGCACGCGATGCAGAAAAATTTTACGCGTTCGAGCAACGGCGTTTTGCGATTGAGCGCTTCATCCAAAACGCGCTGATTAAATTCCAGCCAACTCAATTCACGATTGATGAAATGTTGCGGCCCAAATGTTGTCGGTTCTGCGGTCATAAAAAGGAGCGGGAAACTAGCGCAGGGACAACCGAGTGGCGAGTTACATTTCTGTGAACGTGGATTGAAGATTCCGCCCGTTCTCCCTGTCACTAACATTGGCGACCATGTCAAAAATGCCGAGCCATCCTTGAAAGCTGCCGATTTCGTGCGAGGTTATATTGTAATTCTAAACATAACGAGAAGCCTCTTCGTCACTAGGAAACTAAGGACCACCAATGGATAAAATTTTCGACGCACACTCCATTGAATCGGACACTCAAGTAGCCTCCATTTCTGGGAAAGATTCGCAATCTCCAGCCCTCGGCGGTTGTCCGTTTCAGAAGGGACAGGTTTCCACCTCGGCCAAGTCTGAACCTGCAATGAAGGGCGGGAGTAATTTTGTCGCTCTCAGCAAATTTGTAATTGCCAATGACAAGACAGCCGAGGTGAAGGACGCGTTCCGCACTCGTCCGCACCTAGTGGATGGACAACCCGGCTTCGTCCGCATGGAAGTCTTCAGCCCCCTTGACCGGCCCGAGGAAATTTGGCTCGTCACTTATTGGATCAATGCCGAGAGCTTCGAAGTCTGGCACCACAGCCATCTCTACCATGAATCGCACAGGGGCATTCCAAAAGGTTTGAAGCTTGTGCCAGGTGAACAGCAGATTCGCCACTTTGAGCACATCTGCTCTTAAGAGTATGAACTCTTTAAACCGACAGGTCAGTGAAGCCCTTAGAAACCAGACCACCGCGCTCTCGATACAAATGGTGGACCGAGAGTTCGCCCGCCATCCAGAACTGGAACAACGTTACGGAAAAATAGGCCGGGAAAGATGCCTGCAGGACGCCGGATATCATCTCGCCTATCTCGCGCAGGCCATTGCTGCAGATAGCACTGACCTATTCATTGATTACATTGGAGCGGCAAAATTCATGTTGGCCAAACGTGGCATCCCGGCAACAGACCTTGCCAACCTGATTGAAACGATGAAGGAGTCGTTGGAACAGGGACTAGCGCCAGAATTGAACCAACTAGCTTGCGATTACCTGAATATCGGTTTGGCACAATTACCGCGCCTACCAGAGGATCTACCCTCTTACATGGTGGAAGGCGTTCCTCTTGCAACCCTGGCGAAGGATTACCTACAGGCGTTGCTCCGGGGTGAACGGCAGGTTGCCTGCACGCTGGTCCTAGACGCAATTCAGCAGGGTGCCGCTGTGCCCGCTATTTACCTCCACGTTTTCCAACGAACCCAATATGAGATAGGACGTCTCTGGCAGGGAAACCAGATTAGCGTAGCCCAAGAGCACTATTGCACTGCTGCAACACAACTTATCATGTCGCAGCTCTATCCTCACATCTTTGGCGCTGCCAAAACTCACGGCACTCTTGTTGGCACCTGCGTTTCCGGGGATCTCCACGAAATTGGGGTGCGCATCCTGTGCGACTTTTTTGAAATGCATGGCTGGCATTCGCACTACCTCGGCGCGAACGTGCCATCCTCGAGCGTGATTCAGACCGTGTTGCAATTGAAGGCTGACGTCCTCGCCATTTCAGCGACTATCACCTACCACGTTGATGCAGTTCAGAAGCTGATTGTTGCAATTCGCAACACTCCCGAATGTCTCAACGTCAAAATTCTTGTAGGAGGCTATCCCTTCAAAGTCGCTCCGAATCTATGGCGGACTATCGGAGCAGACGGCTTCGCCAACGACGCGGAGGGTGCTGTCATCGAAGCAAATCGCCTTACCGGCCAGCCCTTCAACGCATGAGTGAGAAAACCGAGTCATCCCACCAGCGCACCGATCACTTCTACGAAGATTTGAGTCGTCTTAACAATGAACTCGCCAACCTCCAGCGCGAGGTGGCTCGCAAGAATGCAGAGTTGTCCACGGAGCTCGCCGGACGTAAACAGGCGGAAAACGCCTTGCGCGAAAGCGAAGACCGCTATCGCACTTTGTTCAATTCGATGGACGAAGGCTTTTGCATCATCGAAATGATTTTTGATGAACACGGCCAACCGGTAGATTACCTCTTTCTGGAAGTGAATCCGACGTTCGAAAAACAATCTGGATTACAAAATGCGGCAGGGAAGAGGGCGCGGGAACTTATCCCCGATCTCGAAGCATATTGGGTTGAAATGTTTGGCAGAGTGGTGCGCACAGGCGAATCGGTGCACTCCTTGATAACCGAAGAAAAAGAGGTGAACCGTTGGCTGGACATCTATGCCTGCCAGGTTGGTGGGCGGGAAAGTCGGAAGGTTGCGGTTGTTTTCAATGATATCACCAAACGAAAACAGGTTGAGAAAGATTTGGGCGAAAGCCGCGAAATACTCAATCAACACACTGAGACCTTGGAAACCCAGGCAGTTGACCGCAAGGTAGAATTAAAAAACTCCTTCAAAAATTTGGAGAGCTTGAACTACACCATGGCCCATGACCTCCGCGCCCCTATTCGTGCCATGAAATCTTATACGACTGCTCTATTGGAAGATGTCCCTTTGAATGAAATGGGTAAAATGTATGCGGATCGAATCGACAAAGCCGCCCAACGGTTGGATCAACTCGTTAACGATTTGTTGGACTACGGCGAACTCTCTCATCTGGACTTTCCGGTTCATACGCTTGAGTTAAAAACAGAAATTGAAAAAGCTATCGCCGAAAACGCTAGCGAAATTCAAACTGCTGATGCGGAAATTCAAGTTCACGAACCCTTGCCGATAGTTTCCGGAAACGAAACCCTGCTGAAACGAATCTTGTCTAACTTCATTTTGAATGTGCTGAAATTCGTCGCGCCCGGAGTGAAACCGCAAATCAGGATCTGGGCCGAAGAGGTAGCGCGCGTCACTCCATTCTCGCCGAGAGAAGAACAAGCGGTCGCCGCAAGAAGTGGCGAGCACGAAGGGACGCGCCCCACCGTTCGCCTTTGGATTGAAGACAACGGCATCGGCATCGACTTGGAATATCAGGAAAAAATCTTTGGGATCTTTCAACGCCTCCACAGCACCCTTGAATTTCCCGGCACCGGCGTCGGCTTAGCCATCGTCAAGCGCGCCGCCGAGCGCATGGGCGGCAGCGTCGGGGTAGAATCGGAATTGGGCAAAGGCAGCAGATTTTGGGTCGAACTGCCACGAGCAACGTAAGCGATTCGTCGCGTTGCTTAAAAGCTCCCCCCGCCATCTGCAATCCCATTAAATAGTCAGCGGTAGTTTCGCTAGCGGAATCGCAAAACTTCAAACTGTTTCAGTGCTTTTTCCCGACTTTGTGAAAAAAATCACAAAGTTCTTGCGCCTCTAAAAAAGCGGTGGTTACTTAATTCTGTTCGCGCAGTTTCGTTCCCATGAAAACCAACACCGAATTCGCATATAACTCGAAAGTC
>JBKJOZ010000033.1:0-3799 GCA_046595315.1 Limisphaerales bacterium | reverse complement strand
CTCGGCCACCAACACGGTTTGCTCAGGCGAAATTTTGCAAACGCAGCGCCGCCGAAAATTTCAACTTTCGCGCGAAGAATATTTTAAAATTCTGGCCATGAAAACCGCCGAGCTTTTCGCGCTCTCCTGCGATTTGGGCGCGCTCTTGAGCCAGGCGAATCCCGCGCAGCGCGAGGCGTTGCGGCAATACGGTTTGGCGCTCGGCACGGCGTATCAACTTTACGACGATTGCCTCGATGTTTTCGGCTCCGAATCCGCCGCTGGCAAAACTTTAGGCAGCGATTTGGCCAATGGCGAAGTCACATTGCCGCTGCTCATCGTCCTCGAGCGAATGACTGCCGAAGAACGCAGCCAACTCGAATCAAAAATCAGAAATTGGGCACCGGAATATTTTGCGAGCACCAAAACTGCGCTGGAAAATTACGATGTTTTGGCTGAATCCCGCCGAATCATTCATCAACAACTGACCGCCGCGCGCCAGACGTTGCAAATGTTGCCCGCTTCGGAAGGGCGCGCCGGTTTGGCCGGTTTAATCGATTATTTAACAAAACAAACCGACGCTTTGGGTGTTTAACCCTGAGGCCCCATGAAAACCGAATTGTTAGAAAAAGAAACCGTTGCGATGCAGGACGCGGATAAAAAATTGGAGAATAAAATCCGCGCGGCCGAGGATTTGGTCTTGGTCAACCGCGCTAAAAAAGGCGATTCCGCAGCCTATGATGATTTGATTCGGCGTTATCAGGAACGGATTTACGCGACGGTTTATCACATGACCTCGAATCACGAGGACGCGAACGACTTGACGCAGGAAGCGTTCATCAAGGCCTATCAGGCTCTCAAAACTTTCAAAGGCGATTCCAGCTTTTACACGTGGGTTTATCGAATTGCGGTCAATAAAACGATCAACTTCCTGAAAGCGCGCAAAAATCGTTGGCACATGAGCTTGAACGACATGGATTTCAACGCCGAAAACGATCCCGATTTAGTCGCCTTGATTTCCGACAAAAATCCGCGTCGCGACCTCGCTATTTCCGAGCTGCAAGAGAAATTGAACGAAGCCATGCAGAAGCTGTCAGATGTTCACAGAATGGTTGTTACTTTGCATGACGTTCAAGGTGTGTCGCACGAGGAGATTGCGAAGATTATTGGTTGCAACGTCGGCACAGTGCGGTCGCGATTATTTTATGCGCGCCAGCAACTCCAAGGAACATTGGCCGATTATTTGAAGTAAATTATGAATCAGGATCAGGAAAATTTCGAGGCGTTGCGCAAACTGATGGCCTTGAAAAAATACGAGAAACCACCGCCCCGCTATTTCACCGACTTGCCCGGCCAAATTTGGAATCGAATCGAACGCGAACCAGCTCAAAATTCATTTTGGGAACGATTTTTCCCGAATATCGGCATCAATCCGGCCTTCGCTTACACCTTTGGCCTGCTCGCCTGCGGTTCTTTAGTTTTTGGAATTGGCTACAGCCTAAGAACAGAGACGGCCGAAGTGGTGACGCGCCCTATCGCCAATGACAATTGGCGATTCGCCCCGAAGCTCGCGACCACGGATGGCGCAGGGCTCAACCTTTCCAATTTTCAACCCACGCAGCTGGCCAGCACTAATCCAGTGATGAATTCGCTCCCGTCACTTTTTGAGGGAATGAGTTTGCGGGTTGCGCCGGTCAATTATTCTCCCGGCCAATAATCAAAGTTCCTTTTCGAACACGAGCGTCATTCCATCTTTCGGCAGGAGCATTTTCTCATTTTCAAACGTGGCGTCGTGCGGCTTGCCGCCGAGGGTCACTTCATAGCCCGAACCCACACTCTTCCAGGCGCCCTCTCCCAGAACCGCAGGGGCCGCTCCGGCGGATGAAGCCTGTTTTAAAAATGCCGTCTTGTCGGTCGTGGCGATGAACATCGTTCCACGCAAGGGCGAATATTTGGCTTGTTTGATCTGCTTGATCATTAGGGGCGTCAGTTTCGGGTTGGCGATTTTTTCCTGAGCTACGGAGGCGTCCACGTTCAAAGTCCAGCGGCCCAGAATTTTTTCATCGTCGTACTTTTCTGATTTTCCGGTCTGCAAATAATTGTGCAAATCTTTCAAATCTGAGCCCAGGAGCCGTCCAATTTCACTCGTGATCGCGACATTGGTAATCACCGCCTGCACTTTGGGATGATTGAGAATATCGCCGATCTTCGCCTGGCGCTGAATCATTTCGTTAATTTGAATATCGTTGGCAATGGCTTGGAATTCCGGCCGTTCTGCCAGTGAAAGAAAAACCGGATATTGCGAAAGCCGATTGGACAAAAGCGGATTATTTTTCACCAAGCCGAGAACGTCGGAAGCTTCATAAAAGTTGTTGGGCGCGGGATCGTAGGCTGCAACAACTTTGTCCACTTTTGCCTCGTGCATTTGCTGGCGCGTCTCGTTCAAAAAGCGCATTCCTTTCGGATCTTCCGCGCCCGAAGCCAATTGCGTCGTCAGATAGCCCGCCACGTAAAACGGGATCAGCAACAAAACAAAATAAACTGCGCCATTAACCAACCCGAGCGCCATTCCCAATCGATGGCGCAAGCGTTCCCATTTAATAAACGTTTTTTCGTCCCGTTTATATTTGAAATACATCTCTATTTTTCGGTGCAGAAAAGCTCCCAGCACTTTGAACAGGATCATTACCACCAAAAAAATAGCGAGCGGCGGAACAATCTGAACCCAAATGGGATGTTTTAAGCCGACGACTGGAAGAATCGGTTTGACGATGGGCGAAAGTGGAACGGCGAGCAGCGCGGCAAAGAACAAACCGACCAAAGAAACAGCGACGCGGATGACTCCTTGATAATATCCCACCAGCGCCAGCAGCCCCAACAAAACCAGCGCGGAAAGCCAAATGATCATGGCAAAAAATAGAATCTCACTTTCTGAAAAGCAACGCGCAAAGTTTTTTTCGCCGTGGATTCAGGACTTCTTCGCCTCGCTGAATCGTGGTTTGTTTTGCCTTTTACGAAGATTCCCGTTTTTATCTGCGCCGCCTGATGAGTGACGAACCTTCCAATCAAAATCCTGAGGCTCTGCCTCGGCGCGGATTCTTTAAACGGGCTGCCGCCATTGCCATCGGCGGCGTGGTTGGCCTGATCCCCGCTCTCGCCGGTCTTTTGGTTTTTCTCGATCCGCTGCGCCGGAAAAACAAAATCGATACCAGCGCGATTCGCATTGCTTCGTTGAGCGCTTTGCCGAACGACAATCGCCCTTACAAATTTCCCGTCGTCTCCAGCCGCACGGACGCGTGGAACAAATTTCCAGAAACTCCGATTGGCGCAGTCTATTTGCGACGGACCGGCGAAAAAAGGGTGGAAGCTCTCATTGTGGTTTGTCCACACCCCGGTTGTTTTGTCGATTTTGTTCCGTCACGGACCTGCTTCCTTTGCCCGTGTCACAACAGCACTTTTGCCATCGACGGAGCGATTAACGACGCCAAAAGTCCAAGTCCGCGGCCGCTCGACACGTTGCCGGTGGAAATTCGAGGCGAAGAAATTTTCGTGAAATTCCAAAACTTCCGGTCCGGCGTCCACGAAAAAATTCCCGAAGCATGAAACCGATTTTCGATTGGCTAGACCAACGTACCGGCTATCGGCACATCACGCGCGAAGCACTTTTTGAAAATATCCCAGGCGGTTCGCGCTGGAGATATGTCTGGGGCAGCACGCTGAGCTTTACGTTGATGATTCAGTTCATCACCGGCATCGCGCTTTGGATGGCTTACGCGCCCAGTTCGCAAACGGCCTGGGAAAGCGTCTATTACATTCAAAA
>JBKJOZ010000382.1:0-3640 GCA_046595315.1 Limisphaerales bacterium | reverse complement strand
CGTTCGCGCACAAAACGATTTAAACGGCGCAACCAGCATCCCTAACCGGCCAGAGAAACTTTCCTTTCCGCCATTGAAATACGAACCGCCCGGGCCGTCTGATTATCGAATTAAATTGAAGAGCGGCCCGGTTGCCTACGTTGTTCCCGACCGCGAATTACCGCTCGTCAACATTGCCATTTATGTGCGGACCGGAGATTACCTCGTGCCGGAGGGAAAAGAAGGGCTCGGAAGTTTAACCGGATATCTGCTCGCTCGCGGCGGAACAAAATCAAAAACCGCCGAGGAGCTGGAGGAGCGCCTCGCTTTTCTCGCGGCACAACTCAATTCCGGCGTGGGCGAAAGCCAAGGGAGCGTCAGTCTCAATCTGCTAGCGAAAGATTTGGAAGAAGGACTCGGCATTTTGCGCGAAGTTCTCACCGCGCCGCGTTTTCAGGAAAATAAAATTGCCCTGAGCAAAAGTCAGACGCTTCAGGCCATGCGCCAGCGAAATGACGAATCGTCCAGCATCGAGGCGCGCGAGCGCGACATCCTCGCCCTAGGCGAAAAATTTTGGGCTAATCGCGATTCGACTGCCGCATCCATTGAGAACATCACGCGCACCGATATGGAAGCGTTCCATAAAAAATGGTTTCATCCCTCGAACTTTGTCGTCGCGGTCAGTGGCGATTTTGATCGCGAACAAATGATTCAAAAATTGGAAAAACTTTATTCCGACTGGCCGTTCAAAGGCGAAGAACCTTCTCCGATTCCGACCAATACAGAATTTGCGAAGCCGGGTGTTTATCTCGTGGACAAAGATGTGAACCAAGGTCGCGTCTCGATTCTTCTGCCCGGAATCACTCGCGATAATCCGGATTATTTTCCAATCATCATTATGAACGACATTCTGGGCGGGGGCGGATTTACCTCACACATCATGAACCGCGTTCGTTCCGATGAAGGCTTGGCTTACTCCGCTGGTTCCAGTTTTCCGGGTGGAGTTTATTATCCGCTCACGTTCACCGCAGGATTCCAATCCAAGTCACGCACCGTCCCCTACGCTATTTCCATCGTATTGGACGAAGTTAAACAAATGGCAGAGAAAGCCACTAGCGACGAAGAATTGAACACCAGCAAACAGTCTTTCATCGAACGGTTCCCGCGCACGTTCGCGACCAAAGCGCAAATTGCCAACACGTTTGCACAAGAGGAATTTACCGGTCGTTACGCTAAAGATCCTGAATTCTGGAAAAAATATCGACCACGCATCGAAGCTGTTACAAAAGCCGATGTTCAGCGTGTGGCGAAAAAATATTTGTTGGGCGAAAAACTCGCGATTCTCGTCGTCGGCCAAAAAGAGGAAATTCTCAAAGGTCATCCGAATCACCCGGTCTCGCTGGAAAAGCTGGCGGGCAACCGAATTGTGGAACTTCCATTGCGTGATCCGATGACCCTAAAACCGATAACGAAGCAGTAGATTGAACGGCTTTCAGGGTGATGATTCTCTTGGCGTCAATTCTAGTTGGCGGATTTATTTCTTGGTTTTTCTTTCCCTACTTTTTCAAAGACATCAATGGATTTTTGGATTGTTTGCAGGACCTAACAACGTTCAGAAGCGACAGGGAATGGGCTAAACTCAAGTTGTCATTTTATCTGGTGATTTCGATCGGGAGCGGATGTATGACGAATTTCAGTCTCCACCAACATTTCGGGTGAAGGTCGATCAAAGCTCAACTTTTTCCATTTGCCCACGCGTCACTCCGAGCTGATTCTGTAATTTCAATTCGCGCCAAACTTGTTGGCCGGTGATTTCCCCGCGCAACAATGCGCGATATTTCGTAATCGTTTGCGCGACTTCCTCAGGCGTTTCATTCACAAATTCAATTCGAAAATTGCGCACACCCAAGTCCAACAGATGCGAAACGTATTCCGCGCCAGTTTGCGCACGCGCGTTAAAAACTGTGTTGCGACAACCGACATCGGCTTTCAACGGATGCTCCATTCCAACGCGGTCCCGCAGTTTCACATCGTGCGTGTCGCAGGGTCGTCCGCAGTTTGTGAAGTCCGTGCCCTTGGAAAGGAAAGCGCAAAAAACACAATGCTCCATGTGAAACATCGGCATGTGTTGATGAATTGTAATTTCAAACCACTCCGGCGGCGCGGATTTCAACAACGCTTCGAGTTGCGTGATGTTTAAATCGTAGGAAGCGGTGAGCCGCTCCAAAGCAAATCTATTTTTAAAATGCTCCGCTGTGAGATGGTTGGCCACGTTCAACGAAAAATCTCCAATGCGTCGGCAATCTGCGAAAAATTTTAAGTGATCGTAATTGCGGACCAAATAGCCGTCGGCATTACACGAGCGAACCTGGTTGAGAGTCCATTCTTCGCCCATTTTAAAAATACGCGGCGGCGCGACCCAAATCGTTTTCTGCGGATCGGAACAGCCAAATGATTCGTGTGCCATCCGAACGGCTTCGCGATATTTCTTCGGATCCTCGAACTCGCAATAAATCGTCTGCACACCGCAGCGCAGCGTCGACTCCAACTGCGCCATGCTGCGAACGAGAACGATTAATTCGGCTGAAGTGGAATCGCGGAGACGCGGAGACGCGGTGTTTGCTTCCGGAACTTCTTCCCTCCGCGCCTCCGCGTCTCCGCGGTTATTCAAAATCCATTTCTTCGGCTGCGCGCGCAAAATATCCAACTTCGAAACCGCTTCGCGTCGCAGTCGATTCATCTCGCTCATCGGCAAAATGACTTCGCCCTCGAGAAAGTTTTTAAGTTCGCCCAGCTTGAAAGGCGTCCCGCCTAGGCGTCCAAACTGTTCGCGCAAAAGCTCGGCGGTTAGGGGACGCTTTTCGGCTTTCGAGAGAAGGATTGAAGAAGTTTCCTTCGCCACATTTCCCATTTCATCTCGCAAAATCAACGTCAGCGGCACATTTACGCTTCCGTGAACTTCAATTTCAATGGGTCGATGAAATTGCGGTTGATCTCCTGCAAAAGTTTGGCGCAACCGTTTGTCGAGTTCGGGATCGCTTGTCTTCCAAAGTTTGTCGCCGACGTGAATGCGGCTGAAATCCAAATTTCCCCAACCAAAAGCGAGCGCGACTTCGTGCGCATTCTTCGAAGTTTGAATCTCGTAAACGCGGCCGCCTTCTTCTTTTTCATCCGGTCGCCCCGCATCGAAAACAACTCCGTCACCGAGCTTTAGCGGCGCTTCGAGCTTCAGGAAAATTTTCTCGTTTTGAATCTTCTGAACTTCGCCAAGGTAAACGCCCCGTTTTTTTCCGAAGCGAGCGTGCACCAGCTTTTGATTATTAATTCCTTCAAACCAACCGGTATAAAGCCCGCGTGAGAATCCCATTTCCAAATCGTATCGCGATGAGTCTTCTCCGCGGTGCAATTCGGAAGCTAATTGATCAAGCGCTTTCCGATAAACCCGCGTGATGTTCGCGACGTATTCCGGCGTTTTCAAACGGCCTTCAATTTTCAACGAACTCACGCCAGCGCGAATCAACTCAGGTAAAATTTCCAATCCCGCCAAATCCTGCGGGCTGAGCAAATAACGTTTGTCGCCAAGCGGAACTTGTTGGCCGTCCGAAATTAAATCGTAGGGCATTCGACAGGCCTGAGCGCATTCGCCGCGATTGGCCGAGCG
>JBKJOZ010000377.1:0-55287 GCA_046595315.1 Limisphaerales bacterium | reverse complement strand
CGCACTCGTTTGCTGGAAATTAATCCCTTCCTTTGGCTCGCCGCGCGCGACCCGATGAAGACAACCTTTGTCTGGGCGACACTTTTTATGCTGGCGCTCCTCTGGCTTTGGGGCCTGGCCAAATGGCCGCGCAATTGGCTGGAGATCCCCAATTACATTTTCACCGCGATTGTCCTGCACGTCATTTTGAAATTCTGGCTCGCTTCTGAAGCGTGCTATCGCCTCGTGGAAGACCGGAAAAACAGCGCGCTTGAACTTTTGCTATCCACACCGTTGAGCGTTGAGGAAATTTTGCGCGGACAACGTTTGGCGCTTTTCCGGCAATTTGCAGGGCCTGTAATCTGTGTTCTCGTTATTGATTTTCTTTTTCTTTATTTGGGATTGAAAAATCAAAGCCTCAATCGCGGCGACGAACGAATCTTCTGGATTGTGCTTTGGCTCGCTGGAATAGGCGTGTTCGTAATGGATTTGTTTGCGTTGAGCTGGGTCAGCATGTGGGTCGCCTTGACCAGCCGGAAAGTCAATCGCGCGAGCAACGCCGCCATCGGCCGCATTCTCGTTCTGCCGTGGATGGTGTTCCTTTTGTCCCTGACAATTGCCGGAGCCGCCTCACTGCTCTCCAGTTTTCATTGGGACGAAACGGTTGTGTTGCTTTATTGGCTGAGCCTTTGCGTGATCAATAATTTAATTTTCATCAACTGGGCAAAGCGGAATTTGCGAACGCGTTTCCGCGATGTTGCCACGCAACGGTTTCAAGCCAAACCCAACCGCTTGGCCTGGTTCCAGTCGCGACCGGCTCAAACGCGTCCGGAACTTCCGCCTGTCATCCAGTGAAAACCGGGTCAAAAGGTGCTTTAATTCTGCGACGAGTTTGGTATCTTTTGCGCGATTATGAATTCAATGGCCGCTACAATTTTTTTAAGTTTCAGTCTGGTTGGAACGCTTTTGGCACAGACGGCTCCCAATCTTTCGGGAGTTGCGCCGATACCGCCAGCGATTGTTCCCGCCGCACCTAAAGCTCCGGCGCTGGTCTGGAGTTCTGAAAGCCAGGATTACGATGCTAAACCCGGCGAAGTAAGCGCGCCATTTGCTTTTACTTTTACCAATGTTTCTCCGGCGGAAGTGGTTATTAACAGCGCACTGACTTCCTGTGGTTGCACCGTTGCGCAACTGCCAAAACAACCATGGCCGATCGCGCCAGGAGCGACGGGCGAAATTAAAGTGACGATGAATCTGGTGGGCAAGCAGGGGCGCGTCACAAAGCAGGTCACGGTCACCTCAACGGATGGATCCAAGGCGTTGCTCGTCAATGTGAACATTGCACCGCCCGCGCCCGTCACCGCCGCCGAAAATCTTCGCGGTGATCGTAATGCCAACATGGAAAAAGCCAAAGCGGATCGGCAGGTTGTATTTCAAGGTGATTGCCGTTCCTGTCATGTGGACAAAGGTGTTGGAAAAATGGGCAAGGAACTTTTTGCGGCGGACTGCGGCATTTGCCATGACACACCGCACCGCGCGCCGATGGTGGCTGATTTGCGCGCGCCCAAGGCTCCTCGCGATCAAGCATATTGGATTAACTGGATTACCTACGGTCGCCCCGGTTCGTTGATGCCAGCTTTTGGCGAGAAAGACGGTGGCCCATTGAAGAAAGAACAAATTGATTCGCTCGTAACTTATTTAATGGAAAATTTTCCGCAAAATCCCACTGGTGCCGCGACGCCTGTGGTTGCTCCAGTTCCCGCACTTGCTCCTCCTGTTCCCTCTAAAAGTGGAGCGGGCCAATAAGTTGTTACGACCACTTTAACTTGCACCTGTCACAGATGCAGCACGCCAGCTGACAGACGTGGCGAAAAAGGTCGTTGAATTCTATGTCACTCAAGCAATTGATCGAAAAAAGCGCCGTGCAACAGCGCCAGGTTATTTTGGATCTCCAAACGTTGGTCGCAGATATCGAACGTTGCCAGAAAACAATCACCGATTTGAAAGCCGAGTTGGACGCAGTGAACGTAAAACACGAGGGACGCAGAACGACGCGGGAAGATATTGATTACCTAACCGATTTGTTGAAATGCGCGAATAAGAAGTTGATTTGGGAAAAGCAGATGGCGAGTTTGCAAAAGCGGACACCCGTGCTTCTCGAAGAAATGTCGAAGTTGATCAACGACCCCAAAGTTCCGCCCACCGATGAGATGCGCGCGCAAATGCTTCATTCACTCCAAGGAGTGCAAAACGCGATGGAACAGTTGCAAAATGTGAAGGTGGTTTGAACCGATGGGGGAAAAGCGTTGCCCGGTAGTTTTGTTTCGGAAACGCGGGTACCTTAGTGCATGAGCAAGGCATTTACGCGAGAAGACGATTTGGCAGAAGAGCCACTCCTACGGGTTGCGCCATCACCATTGCCGCCGGGCGTAAAAAATTATCTGACGCCGGACGGCGCGAAACGGTTGCGGCACGAATTGGATGCTTTGATTCAAATAGAGCGCCCGCGACTTTCCAGTCAAATTTCAAAATCTTCCACGGAAGGAACGGATGCCGTTGTTTCCGATGCGCGTCGCCAATTACAAATTTTAGATCAACGAATCGCCTACCTAGGAGTGAGTTTGCAATCTGCTGAAATCGTTCAACCACCCAGCGCGCCCGAAGAAGTGGTGCGATTTGGCGCAACGGTCAAAGTGCGAAATAAAAGGGGAATCGAAACCGAGTACCGGATTGTGGGAGTTGACGAAACGGATATCGACCGCGATTGGGTGAGTTGGCGGTCACCGATTGCCCGCGCACTCCTTAATTCGCGGATAGCTCAACATGTTCTTTTTCGCTTTCCTGCGGGCGAAGAGGAACTGGAAATTGTCGCAATTAATTACTGACTTTTATTTTCAGAAATTATTTTCAAACAGATTCGACACCTGCGTTGATCAATGCAAATATCGGGTCCGCGCCTTTTATGAAGCTGAACGGAACAATTCTTTTGGCCGACGATAACGAAGATCATTTCTTTCTTTTTCATGAGGCATTTACTCAGGTCGGTTGGGCAAAGCCACTCCTCTCGACTCGCAGCGGGGACGAAACCAAAGCTTATCTCAAAGGGGAAGGAAAGTTTGCGGATCGTAATAAATTTCCCTATCCCGTTTGCTTGTTGCTGGATTTGAACATGCCCGAAACGGATGGCATACAACTGTTGACTTGGATTCGGGAGCAACCCGAACACAAAAGGCTTTTGGTTTTTATTCTCACCTCGGACAAAAGCGAGTTGCGATCGCGTCTAGTTTATGATTTGGCCGCAAACAGTTTATTGCACAAGCCGAATGATTTTAATGGAACAGTCAAAATGGCAGAGAGCATTAAAAATTATTTGGAGGTCATTCAGATTCCACCGCCCCCGGAAAACCTGAGTTCGTTTGTCCAAGGAAAAGAGTGATGGATTCGGTTTCGCTTTGGAGGTTAAAAATATTTTAATGTTTCATGCGCAAGCTGGCGTGAAGTGAGCTTTGCCGTTCTTTTCACGCGCATTTTTGCTGTAAAGCCCGCCCAGTTCTCCGCCCAGTTTTGTCCAGGAAAAGCGCGCGTGAACCGTTTCCAATCCGGCTTTCTCCAAATGATTCCGCAGCACCGTCTCGCGCAGAGCACGCGCAGTTTGTTGCACGAAATCTTCAGCGCGATCGGCCAAGAGAATGTCATGGTCATGACGCAGGTTGAGTCCTTGAGCGCCGATCGTGGTGGAGATGATGGGTGTTCCCATCGCCATCGATTCAACGATTTTTAAACGCGTTCCGCCACCGATGCGAAGCGGCACGATTTGCAACCAGGCGCGCCGATAAAACGGGCGCACATCCGGCACGCTGCCCGTTACAGTCACACTGGGCTTTTGTCCGTAAGCCAGCACTTCGGCGGTCGGTTGTTTGCCGACCACCAATACTTCCAGCTCAGGAACTTGTTTGCGCAACGACTCATGAATTTCCTGAAAATACCAGCGTAACGCGTCGATGTTCGGGTTGTAATCCATCGCGCCACAAAAAATGAGCGTTGGCTTTTGCGCTCGTGGCGCATCGGAATTTTCCCGGCGGAAAAAATCTAAATCGACGCCGTTGACGAGGACGGAGACCGGCATCTTCCGGCTGACATATTTGCGTAAAAATATTTCGTCGTCCGGCCCGCAAACAATTTCCAGCGCGGCGCGGCGCGCCACAGCCCGTTCGTAGATCCACATTTTTAAATAACCTTCGCACCGGAGAAGTTTAGTGCGCGCGGAAAAATTCATTCGTTGATGTTCCATCAATTGGAATTGGAGATCGACGCGGCTTCGGTCGATAACTAGTGGCATGGCGCGATGGTGACGCATGAAATATTGGGCGAGGACGATGTCGCACGCGTGAACCGCATCGTATTTTTCGCTGGCGAGCATCTTGTCCACAGCCTGTTGCACATGCGGCATTGTCCAGTGCGCGATGCTGGTGGGAAGCGGGTTAAGCAGGCGTGTGGGAAAAAGTTTTTCCCATTGCGGATGTTGGAATGGAACGAATTCCACACGCCGACAGAATGTTTCGAAAAGCGCTTTGTGTTCGACTCCCTCTCCATTTGAAGCGAGTGCGAGCAAATCAACTTCGTGCGTTTTCGCAAGTTCGCGCAGGAGGTTGAAAGTGCGCTGGTAGGTTCCGCGATCTAGCGGCCAAGGAATGTAAGGATAAAAAACAAGAATTTTCATGGGCGTTAGTTGAATTGTTTCCACAAAAATTCGTAGGCTTTGACCAACTCGGGAAACTGCACTGCGTTCGTGCTCAGCTCAGTCTGGAGCCGTTGCCATAAACTTGGCTTGGTCAAGGCGGTTGGTTCCCACAGCAACAGCGCCAAAGCATGAAGCAATCGTTGGCGCGGATAGCGGAGCGGATTGCTTTCAAACAAAATGGCAATGCCGAATGTTCGAGCATTGATCAACAAATTACGCAGCGAATTGGTTTCGGGACATTTGTCGCAAGTATCGAAAGCGTAATTACGGGCGGAGGTGAACGTTCTTTTAAGCCGCGTGCTCTCTAGCCAAAGCCATATTTTCAAACCGAGGTCCGTCAAGGCGCGTTGGCGCTCGCACAAAACATCCATGGAATCGCGGCTGCGCTGGGGATAAAGTTTGAATTGCAACCCGATGTCGTGATGACGGCGGACTTCGTTTATCCACGGCAGTGCCTGAGACGAAAAATGGGCAAGCCGCCGATTTCGCTCGCGACAATCCCAATGATATTGGCCGTGCGCCGTCAGGATAACATCGCCGAACGCGAGTTGCGCCTTGGCGTGGTTGCGCCCGACGAAATCAGCGTCTTGTTCGGTAAACGGTTTGCGTTGCAAATGCTCTTTGGCGAAGAGCAAACCAGAGCAACGATTCATCAGGAGCCGCGTCGCCTCGCATTGCGGGATGCTTTCCGCGTTCGGTGCCGAATTTTTAGCAAACGAATTATCGTCGCCCAAAAACGAGCGATGTCCGCAGGCTAAATCGTAGCTGAACATGGTCGGCGGATTTTTCCGCAACTTATCGAGCGAGGTAATTTTAAATTCCACTTCAAGCCCAGCCTCAGGGGAAAGTTTCTCGGCGAGATGATGGATGGCGCGCCGATATTTTCTTCGATTCAAAAGTTCGCTGCCTTGCAGACAGACGTAAAACTCGAGATCGTTGTAAGGTTGATCGCCGGAATCGGTTTTGAGAACGCCGCCTTGGCCTCGACCATAACCGCCACCAAGCAGGAGTGCCTCCAGCTCGCCATTGGGGATAATTTTTCGGACGCCAGTGGCAACGCGCTGGCAGGTCTGCGTTAAATGATTTTCCAGCACGTCACTTCCATCAATTGTGAAACGGGAATTCATTTTCCAGATAAAACAGCCGACAACGTTTGTGGCACGCACGTCGTGTCGTTTATTCGATAATCTTTCCAACCGGCGCGAAATCCATCGAGTTTTCCGCGACGTTGATGCCATCGGATTTGTGCAGCGTGTGGAAATTCCGGCAAGCGGCGGTGCTGCGCGCAAAATCGAAAGTCATGCCGAAGGTCGCTGATCGAGCCGAGCAAAACGGTTCGGAAAAAATTAAAATAATTTGGATCATTCTGCCACGAAGCGGCCAGCGCGCGCGCATCGCCAAAGCTACGTTTGTAGGATTGCGCCGGAGTGTAATTGTGCGAGTGCATGACGACCGATTCGGGGCAATAAACCACCCGATAATTTTCGGTTTTGCACCAACGCGTATATTCGTCGTCTTCGGCGTATTGAAGTTTTTCAAGGAAACCGCGTTGCGCCCAAATGTCTTTACGAAGTCCGCTGCTCACCATGCTGAAAAAATGATCCCAATTTGCTGACTCGCGATGCGGGCCAAAACAGCGTTCGTAATCGCAGGCGTAAACGGCCTGGCAATCCAGGCGCGGAATCTGCCTCCCGAAAACGGCGGCCGTTTTAGGATTCAGGAGTGGCTCAACCAGCGGGCGGAGCCAATTTTCGTTTTGGGGAAGGGCGTCGGCGTTGAGAAAAATTCCATAATCACCTTTCGCCAGGCGCATTCCCCAGTTCATCACGCGGCTGGGATTGTATTCAGATGGCTTGATTTGATGAAAATGACGCGGGTTGGCTTTGCGAATTAAATCAGCGGAGCCGTCGGTGGAGCCGGAGTCGATTACGATCAGTTCCCAGTTTTTATACTCCTGCGCTTGCAAGGCAGCAAGAGTGGCGCCCAAAGCCCAGGCTTCGTTGTAGGAACGCAAAATGATGCTGACAAGTGGATCGTTCATACCGGGGTAATCCTGAAATATTTTCCAAATCGCGCGGTGAGATGTTCGCGTTCGTTTCGTTTAAGGGCTGCGTGCCAAAAACTGATGGCAGCGACCAAAACTGCCACTGCGCATTCTGCAAAAAACAGAAGCGTGCTGGTGCGAAAATCAAACCACGGGACAAATCGACCGAGCAAGAGAAAGCCCAACAACGGCAGCGACGCTAGCCAGATTGGAATCAAGACAGTGCGCGCCAGTTGCCAGCAGGACATTTCCGCTTCGCGTGCCGCCATGGGCCAGACGAAAAACCAACCAAAGATCATCGTGGAGATCAGTGAGCCGAGGGCGACGCACAAAACATTTTTGAAATAAAGAACCAATCCGATGCTCAACGCGAGATTCAGCAGCGCTTCACCGCAGCTTAATTTCATCAAAATGCGTTCGTGTCCGCACATCATGAAAATGCGTTTGGATACACTTTGCGTGACCAAAACCATGTAGCACCAGAAGAGAAGAACCTGCCCGATCCAAAACGTTTCGTGGCTCGGGATTTTGTCACCGGTCAAAATGGAAAGAATGCCCTCCATGTAAAACGCGCAGATAAAATAAAGCGGCGTGCCAATCATTAGCGTGAAGCGAGTGCCGTCGATGAGGAGATTTTTGAGAAATGCTTTGTCTCCCTTGGCGTGCATGTGCGCCGCCGCAGGAGAAAATGTGCTCGGCAATTGTTGAGTAAACCCGCCAAACGTTTCCGCTAGCTTGGCGCTGACTTGATAAACTGCCACTGCCGATACGGACAAGGCTGCGCTAATCACCAGTTGATCTGTCTTGGCGACGATGATGTTACTGACCGTGCTGATATAAGCAAAAATGGAAAACTGCATCGTCTCACGAATAGTCCCCCACGAAAAATAGCTCAGTCGAATTTTCACCTTGGGTAAATATTGAAAGGCGAACATTGCCGAAACCACGCACGGGAGAATGCCGCTGAGCAGCGCAATGATGAAAATGGTTTGCAGCTTCCAGTGAAAATGGACGGCCAACGCGACAAAAACAAAATTGGCGACGACGCCGGTGGAAAAAATAATATTGGTCAGGCAAATCCTTTGCTGGCCGATCAAGATTTCTGGAAAAATTCCGAGTGGAAATGCAATTGCCATTCCCGCAAAGAACCAGACTAAAATTTTGCGAAAACGTTCGTGGTTCCCTGAGGTGACGTTAAAAAAATCAATCACGTGACTGGAAGTTAAAAGGATCGTCAAGACCATCAAAATTCCGATGGCAAGATAGACAAAAAAGATGGTGCTGAGAATGCGGCTCAAGCGATCCCATTCTTGATGAACCGAAAGCTCTGCCACTCTTTTCTCGGCTGTAAAACCGAATCCGAAATCGAGCAGGATGCCGTAACCAAACACGCTCCAAAGCAGCGCCCAAAAACCAAATTCTTCACGTGACAGATGTTGATAAAGCATCCGAAACATCAGAAGGCCGACGACCATCCGGATCGCGGTGCAAACGTAATTGGAAATGGAATTCCGCCAAATATTTCGAGTGACATCTTGGTTGGTCATGGTGGGTAATTTCTAAAAAATTAATGTTGGGAGCGCACCAGACAGTCGGAGAATTTTTCTGCGAGTTGCCGGACGTGTGGCTCCATTAAAATTGTGTCGTGATTTCCAGACACGCTGTGGACTTCGATTTGCGACGCGAGACTCGGCCAGCCGTAGAGCGGATCGATGACCTGTGCAGGATCTTGATCTTGCGCGTTGAATAACACCACTTTGCGCGGATATGGACGAACGTTGTAAGAATTCAGCGCGTCGAGATTGGTGTGATAAACATGCTCGAGTTGTTCGAGATGCTGATTGATCTCGTCGATTTTATCTGGGTTTTCGGATTGATCTACCCGACGAAAACGCATTTCGTTTTCTCGTTTAACGCCCCGGTAATATTTAATTTTTTCAGCGAGATAAATCCGCCATTGCCGCGGACTCATTTTCAGCACGCAACCGATGCGCCGCACATAAAATCGAAAATTGGATTTGGCCGGAGCCGGAGCCGGAGCCGGCGTTTCAATCAACGCCATCAAAGCCACTTCTTCACCGGCGGCCAAAAGTTGATGCCCCATTTCGACAGCGACAATTCCACCGTAGCACCAGCCGCTGAGATAATAGGGGCCATGCGGTTGGATCGTCCGGAGTTGCTTGATGTAATACGCTGCCATTTGATCGACGCGCGTGTGACTTTCTTCCTTGCGGCCAAAACCGAGTGACTGAAATCCGTAGCACGGCTGATCCAGGCCTAGATGATAAATCAATGCGCCGTAAGCCAGCACATCGCCGGGCGTGGTGTGGATGAAAAATAGCGGCGGCCGATTTCCTAAGGGCTGGAGCGGAACCATGGAGGAAAATTTGAAGTCGCCGGAAGAATTTTGGATGTATGTCGCCAGCGATTCGATCGTGGAATTTTGAAAAAGAATTTCGAGCGGCAATTTCTTCCCCGTGAACCGCTCGATTTCGACGATCAACTTCAGAGCTTGCAGGGAATCGCCGCCCAGTTCGAAAAAGCTCACGTCAATTCCAATTGGCCGACGATTGAGAAATTTTTCGAACACGAGTTGCAATTGCATTTCTAACGGGCTTTGCGGCGGTTTGATTTGCGCTGAAAAATCCTCCTCGACCACAGGCTCGGGCAAAGCGCGCCGATCCACCTTGCCATTTGGCGTCAACGGAAATGCCGGGAGCTGCATGAAAATTGAGGGAACTGCGTAGCTCGGAATTTTGTTGGTGAGAAATTTTCTTAGCTCCGACGAAGTGGCTGCGGCCCCAGGATTGGCCACGATGTAGGCGACCAGTTTTTTGTCGCTGTTGGCGCTTTCTTTGGCGACGACAACGACTTCGCGAATGGCCGGATGCTGGCTCAAAACGGTTTCAATTTCCCCGAGCTCGATCCGGAATCCGCGAATTTTAACTTGATGATCGATGCGTCCGAGAAACTCAAAATTTCCGTCCGGCAACTGACGAGCGAGATCTCCCGTTTTATACAGCCGGGAATTTTGCGCGAATGGACTGGCGATAAATTTTTCGGCGGTCAACTCGGGGCGATTCAAATATCCACGCGCCAGACAATCACCGCCGATGAACAACTCGCCCGGCGTGCCGGGTTCTACAGGTCGAAGCTGTTCGTCCAAAATAAAAATTTGCGTGTTGAAAATGGCTTTCCCTATGGACGGAAGCGCCGGCCAGTTTTGCGGCGAACCTTTCAAATCAAACGCGGTGACGACGTGGGTTTCCGAAGGTCCATACTGATTGTGCAACGTACAGCGAGGCAGTTTGCTGAAAAATCGCGTCACTTGCGGCGTGATCTGCAATTGTTCTCCCGCCGTGATGACTTCGCGCAGTTGTCGTGGGAAAATTTGTTCGCGCTCCGAGGCATCCGCCAAATGTTTCAACGCGACAAACGGTAAAAAAATTCTTTCAACTTGCTGTTCATCCAAAAAATTGAGGAGCCGATTGGAATCTCGGCGTAATTCTTCGGAGACCAGGACGAGCGTTCCGCCGGAGCCGAGCGTCGAAAAAATTTCCTGAAACGAAACGTCAAAATTGAGCGAAGCAAACTGCAACGTTTTGGCGTCCGGGCGCGCGCTCCAGTTCTGGAATTGCCACAATAACAGATTGACCAGCGGGCCGTGGCGCATGGCGACGCCTTTCGGTTTTCCGGTCGATCCGGATGTATAAATCAGATAAGCCAGATGATCGTGGCTGGCGATGCAGTCGAGATTTTCGCCCGGCTCTTTGGCGATGGCTTTCCAATCGGTATCGAGACAAAGCAAATGTGCATCGTTCTTCGGCAAAGTCGGGGCGAGCTTTTCTTGTGTTAAAATTATCGGCGCACTGGTGTCTTCGAGCATGAACGACAAACGTTCCTTTGGATAAGTGGGATCGAGGGGAAGGTACGCGCCGCCCGCTTTGATGACGGCGAGGGCGGCAACGATCAATTCAAACGAACGCTCGGCGCAAATGCCGACGACAACGTCCGGCCCGACGCCCGCTTTGCGCAGGTGTCGCGCGAGTTGATTGGCGCGAAAATTTAATTCGCCATAGCTAATTTCCTGTTGTTTGGAATTTTCCGGAAAGGATACCGCGACTGCTTTTGGAAATTCAGACGCTTTGGCCTCGAACCATTGTTGCAAGCCAACATCAACGGGAGATTTTCTTTTCGTTCGTGGAAAACTTTCGGAGCGAACTAAAGTGGTTGAAGCAGTCAAGGTAGGCATCTTGATTTTGGGTTAAATTGCGGCGGCATGAACCGCCGATGGTTTTTTGTTTTCGATGCGCGCCTGTTCAGCCTCCTGCGTCATCAATTTATAAATATCGGGGATGGCATTGATGTCGTCGGGAATTTCTGTCTGGTTCGTGAACAGCGCGGCGTAACTGTGTTTGTCCGAAGGATGATAGCCATGCATGGCGCGAATGGGGCGTTCGCCCATGTGACTTGGCACAATCAAAACGCCCTCTTTTACGAGGAAAATTAATTCCCCAAAATAGCGATCTGGAAAAAGAGCGCGCATTTCTTCCAGTTCGGAATCAGGCAGGATCCGGCCTTCTGGAACACCTTGCAGGCAACGGGAAATTTTCTCGCGAGCGTTTTTGTTGAAGAACCAAAAGCGTGCCATGGTGGAGTCGTAAACCACGGCGTAATCCTTTTCCATTTTCACATCAAGCGCATCGATCTTGGCTTTCAAATCGATTAACTCATCACAATTGGCCATCCCATGATCGCTGAAAACGTAGAGCTTCACTTCGTCGTAATGTTCGCGCGCCGTCGCCATCACTTTTTCGATCCACTGTTCATAATGACGCAGGCGTTTTGGAACCTCGGGCGATTGATTGCCGACGCTGTGCAGCAGTCCGTCGAGTCCGGGCCAGTAAGAAAATGCGAAATCAATTTTCTCGCCTTTGATTGTGGTGAGGAGATTTTCAAAATTTTCCGGCTCCGTTTTGTCGGGGTTGCTCACGAAATAAGGAATTTTGTTCTCGCCCAGAAAATCAAAAATATTTGAGCCACGATTCATTCCCTTGGGCTTGAGTGGGCTTTTCTTTTCACTGAAGTCGTAAAGCGTGATGTGTTTGAACGGAATGTTGTAGAGATCAAAATAGCCTTCGAAGCCAAGGTGGCGGCGAACGAGCTTCGTGAGCCAGCGCCGGAAAATACGACGACTGGTGAGGGCCGAGGGCAACCAGCGTAACGGCTTAAGAAATTTGAACGGAGAATTTTTTGGGTCGTAAACAAAGTAGCACCAATTGCGATGTTCGACGGGCCAGCGCCCGGAGAGAATGGAGGGCACGCAAGTCGAGCTGTAACCGAAAACGGAGCCGAGCTTTTTCCGTTCCGGCGCAATCGAGTTGAGAAAAGGATCGCGCTTCACGATTTCCCAACCGCAGGCGTCGATCATGATAAAAATAGGGAGAACAGATTTCATTTTATTTATTTGGTTTCGCGCACTAACCGTTTTACTTCCGCGACCAAGTGAGTCGGGCTGAACGGTCTGGTTAAAACGACTTCGTTGCCGGGGTGGTTTTCATCGAGAGTCTGTGGCATGTCGGTCATGCGAATCACCGGCAAGCGATGAGCCGGTTCTTTTGCTTTGAAATCGCCGAGCGTGATTTGATTGGCACCTGATTCATCCAACAAGACGAGTTCAGGAGATTGCAGGGCGATGGCGTCGGCCGCTTCCTGTGGATTTCGCGCCTTGATCAATTCATAACCCGCGCGCTCCAAGTGGTGCTGAATCAGTCGCACCATAAACGGCTTGTCATCGATGATTAATATTTTTCTGGACATATCAGTTTAGAAAATTCTCTGCCAAAATTAAAAATGTCTGGTCGTCACTCGGGGCGCTACGATCCCGAAAAAGGTTCAACTCCGCCGCGAGAGACTCTTTCAATTGTTCCGCCGTTAGAAATTTTCCGGCCGTCGCGCTCATCCAATCGACGAGACGTTGATGCCCAAAAAATTGATCATTGGCGTTGCGCGATTCCGTAACTCCATCGGTGTAGAAGACAACCCGGCATTGGTGGAACAATGGTTCCTTCACCTCGGTGAAAAGAGCGTTTCGCAAAATACCGAGCGGCATTCCCTCCGGAGAAATTTGTTTGGGCACCGGATTGTTTTCGCAAAAGAGCAGGGCAGGGCAATGTCCGGCATTGGCGACGATCAGTTCACGCTTACGCACGTCGATGAACGCCAGTTGTGCCGTGATAAACATTTCGACATCGGAAAGTTCTTCGTGAAGTAATCCGTTCACGCGGGTCAGCAGCGCGGCGGGTTGGCGGACCAGTTCTGGTGAACCGCGCAAAATGCTGCGCAAAATCGCGGCGAACATTGCCGCCGGGACACCTTTCCCCATCACATCAGCGATCACGAGCAGCGCAGAATGTTCATCGATTTGAACGGCGTCGTAAAAATCTCCACCCACATGTCTTGCACTTTCGCAAAAACCGGCGAGAGCAAAGCCGGGCAATCGCGGCAATTTTTTCGGGAGCAAAGCGCGTTGAATTTCGCGTGCAATTTCCAATTCACGGGTCACCAAGCCGTGATTGAGTCGTTCCTCGTAAAGGCGAGCATTGACGATCTGCATGGCTAAAAAATCGGAAACCGTATGGATCACGTTGAGATGTGCTGACGTAAAAGGATGTTCTGCTCGTGTTTTGCCAATGGCTAAAGTTCCAATGAGAGTTTCGGAAAAATAGAACGGGTGAACCAATCCAACGCGCGCCGCTGGCATGGCGTGAAGCGGATCATTTGGGTGGAGCGGATTTCTCGAATTGAACCAAACATCTTTTTGGCTGGTGGCGGCCTTAATCTCCGCAAATGAATGAACGTCCGAATTAACCGGAGAAATGCTGGGCAGTTGAACCGAGGAATCTGACGAAACGAAAACGGATAACGCAGTATCGTCCTTCGGTGCGATGCGGAGCAAAAACCAGTCAGCAGAATTAATTTTCAGCAAATCGTCGCACAATGATCGCGAGAAAGTTTGGAGATTGTGAGACTTCCCGAGTTCAGCGCCGCTCCTAAAGATGGCAGACAAACTTTCGTAGCAGGAACTGATTTCCTCGGTCATGTCATCAATGATCTGTTCGTTCTCGGCCAGTTTTAATTTCAGTTTTTCAATCGTTTTCTCTGAGATGATTTCTTTGTTTTGCGGCGGGCGGATTTTGCGAAGCGTCAGAGTGTTTTCCCCAAATCCCCCAGCGTAACTGACGTCATCCATCAAAGATTGGATGATGAAAAGACCGCGCCCGCTTTCGCTTTCTAGGTCGGTCAGATCAACCTGTTCGGGCAGTTCAAAACCAGCAGTGTGGTCGTGAATCTGGATCTCAATTTTCGAATCGTCGCAGAAGATTTCAACGCCGATTGGCTCGAGTTGCCTCGATGGAATCACGTAGAGCACCGCGTTGTTGCACGCCTCAACCAAAACCAATTCGCACGCCATGAGTTCATTTTCTGATAATCCTTTGGCGGCTAAAAATTCGCGCGTGGCTTTGGCAATCGGGCGGACTTCTTCCAATTCGCACGCCATGGAAAACCCGAGGCGTGCGGTCGATGGCATTGGGAGGGAGGGCGGCATGTCCTCAGCGTTTTACGATTTCAAAAATGCGATGCATCCGGGTGAGTTCCAGAATCTGCTGGACGGGCGGAGTGGGATTGAGCAGGCGCACTTGCCCATTTCGCGTGCAGGCAACTTTATGAAGCGAAATCAACGCCCCCAGTCCGCAGCTGTCCACGAACATGGTTTGGGAAAGATCGATCTCGATAATTTTGTTTGCTTCGGTCAGCGCTGCACGAACGTGGTCGCGAAACGAATTAGCGTTGGACGCGCCTAATTCTTTCATACCGGTGATGCTTAATGTGTCTCCGCAAATTTGAACTTTCATAGATGTTTTTTTTATTTCTGCAAGACCTTGGATTTGCCTGCTTCCTGCTCGGAAATACGCGTTGACTATAGGTTGCGCAAAGACGGCTCAACAATCAGGGGGGGCACCTTTCTTCCAGCGGCGATGGCCGCACATTTTTCTCAGTGTTCGCCTGAAACCCCTGAGGGGAAAAAATTATAAAATTTAGGGGCTAACGCGCCAGCAAGGTGAAACGGCGCGTTTTCAGTGTGGCTGAATCGTTTTGCACGGAGGCCGGTTTTTTCCGCCCGGCCAAGTGTTTGACGGTGCGAAAAAGAATCATCAGATCTAAACGCCAGTTGGCTTGTGCCGCATAGAAGCTGGCGTGAGCATGGGCTTCGTCGGAAGACAAATCAGAGCAACCTTCTGAATCACCCTTGGAAATTAATCCAATCGGCGCCGCGAGCCAGAGCCGCTCAAATTCATTGGCTAATTGTCCGGCCTGAAAAGTTGTGAGCGGACGGTTGCCGACCCAAGTGAATTCGCCACACACGATGCTCCATAACTGCGGCCAGCGTTTCCACCATCCGTTTGCCGAAGAAAATTCGTAATAAATAAACGTTGGATATTGTTGGGGGGTCGAATGCGATGCGATAGCTCGGCGCTGACGAAAAGTGCGGTGACCCAAGAATCTGGCTTTCAGCATTGTCACGAGGGCGAACGGGGAGGTTAAGGCCAGAACGATGAGGGCTACGCATCGTCCAAACAAATTTCCGGCACTCACAGAAATTTCCCGGTCTTGCAAAGCGCACAGCAAAAATGGATCGGTGATTATCACGACGGAGGCGTTCATGAAATTTACCAACGTGTTTCCGAAGGCGAGGGAGTTATTCACCTGAGTAAAGTTGCCGACAAAAGTTTCTTTGCCGATCCACGCATGGGTGATTGTTGCGCCGCTTTCGACAACCACGCCACGTTCTAAAATCGTCATTGGGCCGACCTCGGCGTCTGCGTTGATCAAAACATTTTCACCGATCCAGCAAGGCGCAGTCAGTGTCGCACGCGGAGAAATTTGACTGTGTAGTCCAGCCCAGATGCCAGGACGAATTTCTTTTAAACCGATTTGCATTAGGTGAGAATTTTTCTCGATCCACCTGTGAACGGTAGAATAAAAAGCGACATAACTCGCAAAAAGTTTTTCGGTGGGCAACCCCGGCAAGTGGTCGATCAAAATAATGTCGTCAGAGCCGCCCAATTTTTGGCGTGCTTCTTCAAGAGTGAGCTCGTGAGATTCGGGAATAATTTCTACTTGCACTCCCCAGCGTGAACCGTCGCCCACTTCGGCGCGAATTTGCTCGGGACGATCTGCCGCGAGAACGGTCACATTTTTAATCCCGCAGACCGCGAGATATTCAAGCCAGTGATGGATGAAGGGATTGCCCAGAATGGAAAGATTTACCAAAGGCGTAAATTCTTCGAGTGCGCTAACTTCCGCACGCTCCGCAGGACAAATAAGGACAGCTTTCATTAATATGCCCCTTTGCTGAACAAAACCGCTGGAACGGTTTTGGCTAAAATTTTAATATCCAACCAAAAACTTTGGCTCTCGATGTAACGAACATCGAGCTGCACTTGCCCAGAAAAATCAATTTCGCTGCGACCGCCGATTTGCCAGAAGCAGGTAATTCCAGGAAGTGCCGCGAGGCGACGTCGATCCGATAAGGTGTAGAGCGCGACCTCGCGCGGCACCGGCGGACGTGGGCCAACCAGCGACATATTGCCAATGAAGACGTTGAAAAATTGGGGTAATTCATCGAGGGAAAATTTGCGAAGCCATTTACCCACTTTGGTAACGCGCGGATCGTCTTTAATTTTGAAGGTTACTCCATCCTTGTGCTGGTTTTTGGCAAGCAAATCCTTCATGCGAGCCTCGGCATCAATGCACATGGAACGAAACTTCCACATTTTGAACTTGGAACCAAATTTCCCAATCCGGGTTTGCCCAAAGAAAACCGGGCCGCCATCTTCCAGTTTTATCAGCGCCGAGATGAGCAGAAATAGCGGCGAGAAAACCACCAGGAAAACAAAACTCGCGACAACATCAAAAGTCCGCTTGAGGAAGAGGGCGGACGAAACCACGACGCGCCAGGAAAATTGTTTCCAGTGTACGGCCAAACGAAGCCGCTGCCGGCCCCAAACAGTTTGCGTTTGAAGAAAACGTTTCACGAGCAATGCGTTAATTTGCTGTTCGCTCATAATTATTTGTTTTCAAAATTGTTTTTAATTGTTCGGTCAGTTGGCTGATTTGATTCTCGCTCGGTTGTTTGATCACGACATTGGCCCAGCGCAGTTGTGAGGCAACGAACCGTTCCTGCATGGGCAGGACATGTTTGAGAAATTGTTTTCGCACAGCGGAAGCGTCACGGCCGCGTTCAGCGAGGTCTCGCTCCAGACGTCGGCGCAGACATATTGAACCCGGGCAATCGACGAAGATGCGGCAAGAAAAAAGACGTCTCAGAACCGGGCGGCGCAAGAGCCAAAGTCCGTCCATGATGATGAGCGGCTTGGGTTTCATTGAAATTGATTTTTCTTCGCGCGCGTGAGTCGTAAAATTGTATTTTGGTGTGCGCACGGCGCGGCCTGCGGCAAAATCATTGAGCACACGCTCCACATTTTTCCAATCAATTGCCCGGGGATGATCGAAGTTGATTTGGTTCCGTTGTTTGACGGAGAGATGGGAGCGGTCCCGATAAAAATCATCGAGGGAAATGCGCGCGACTTTTTTACCAAATGATTTTCCGAGCCGGTCGGCAAGCCAGGTTTTTCCTGAGCCGCTGCCGCCGACGATGGCGATAAATTGTGGTCTGTTTTTTTTCAAATCGTTGCGATTTTTATTCCTCTGTTGCAGGACGATTTAAAACTTTGGAAGCGGGTTCCACAATCAGGAGAGGGCTGTTCGAAGGCACGGAAAATTCACCCCGCTCCGGTAAGGATTTGTCCTTGATCAACCGCATGTTACGCCGCCACCAGGCGCGATTCATCCACCACTTTTTGAAAGGTGTTTTCGAGGTCGAGGATATATTGAGAAAAACTGAATTGTTCATCGACAACGCGATGACCGTGTTCGCCCATTTCGCGTGCGAGTGCTTTGTTTCTCAAAAGCTGTTCGATTCGTGCGGCGTATCGGTCGCGATCCATCCAGGGAACGAGAAAACCGTTTTGACCATCATGGAGCCAGTCCTTGATGCCACCTGCATCGAAAGCAACCACTGGAATTCCGTAGCGCATCGCTTCCATGCCGATGGTGGCGAATGGCTCAGGCCAAACGGAGCTAATGGCCATCACGGTGCATTCGCGATAAAAATTTTTAAGTTCTTCCTGGGGAACAAATCCCATGAAACGAACGCGGTCGTTGAGACCAAGTTTTTTGCATAATTTTTCGCAGTAAGGCCGGTGGCTGCCGTCGCCGAGAATAATGCATTCAAAAGGCACCGTCATCCGCGCGAGCGATTCGAGTAAGATATCGACACCCTTTCCTCGAATGATTTGTCCGGCGTAAACAATTAAATTCCGTTCGCTAAAACTACTGCGCAAATCTGGGTCGCCCATGCGGGGAACCGGCGCGTGAATTTCGATTTTGTCGTCGGAAAATCCATTACGCAGCAATTCCTCTTTCATGTATTGCGTCACCACGATCATGCGCTGAAATTGTTGGTTTAAAAAAATTTCTTTTTTCTTCTCCTGATAGCTTACGAATTTTATCGGAAGGCCGCTTTCATGATTGCGCGTTATAAAACTGCCGCATGGGAAAACACAAAAGGGTCCGGCCGCGCGGGTGCAAATTTTGCGAGTGAGATAATGATATTTGTAACTGCGCATGCAGTAGATGTCGTGATCATGAACCATGCGCACGACGGGAACTTTGGCCGCAACCAGCGAGGCAATCACCTCAAGATCGGCCATTTTGTGAACGTAAACAAGATCCGGCTGAAAAAATTCCAGCGCCGCATGAACGCGCGCCCCATTGCCTTTCGCTGCGAGGGAAAAACGTTTGGAAAAAGTTTGCAACCAGGCGGCCTCGCCCTTGCCGGTCGCTGGGCCATGAAGAATTCCGATGCTATGGCCGCGACGCTTCAATTCCGTTGCGGTGATGTGGGCATTGGCTTCCGCGCCCGCCAGAGCGCCGAATCGTTCGTGAACAAAAAGCAATTTCATAGTTTTCAGTCGTAACGGCCAGAGTCTAGTCGGGCGGCATTAATTTGTCAGCGTGGAGAACCCTGATCGTTAACGGGAAATTTACCTGATGCGAAAAGCCTTCAGCGACCCGATTGCGAGTGGCCTGACTCTCCTTAAGATTGGGGAAAATAAATTTATGCCAAAACGAAATGGTGGACATGAGTTGAGCGGGTTTCGAGAAGCCAAATCCCGGCTGGCGGATGATTTGCGGCTCGTCGCTGAGGACACTGAGGAATTAATCAAGGCCAGCGGCGCGGAGCTCGCCGAGAAAACCCGTGAAGTTCGAGAGCGTTTGAAAGTCGCGCTGGACGACGCTAAAGAAGCTTGTGCCAATTTGGAAGAACGCGCTGGGGAGGGAATAAAACAAGCTGACAAGGTGATTCGCGAAAATCCTTATCGCGCCATTGGAATCGCCGTGGGTGTGGGATTTCTGGCCGGGTTTTTACTTAAACGAAAATCATGATTGATTTAGAATCTATTTTTGGAGGGTTGTTCGCCTCAGCGCGGCGCGCCTTGGACACGAGTATTTCGATGGTAAAAAATCGCATCGAACTCGCGACAATCGAATTGAAGGAAGAAAAATCTCGACTGGTCTCGGTCGCGATTTGGGGCGCACTCTGTATATTTTCCAGCTTCATGGCGGTGATCGCTATTTCGTGCACGGTCTTATTTCTTTTGTGGGAGCAAAGATTGTGGGTCGCGGTCGGACTGCTTGCGTTTTGTATAATTGGTGCGCTAGCCGCATTTCTTTTTTTGCGAGGGCATTTGACAGCTCCACTTCCTTTTTCTGAAACAATTGCTCAATTCAAAAAAGATCGCGCATGGCTTCAAAGACGGAACTAAAACGGCTCCAGAACCGCAAGGCGCGGCTGATCAAACAAAACGATTTGTATCGGCGTGAGTTGCAGGGGGAAGCGGGTCATCTTCGGGAAGGCGCCGAGTGGATTGATCGGGGCTATAGTTTTTACAAGGTGGCTTCCAGACTGAAAATTTCACTTCTATCGCCTTTTCGCTCCACCAAAAAACAAAGCGGCATCGCTAAATTATGGAGTGGTTGCACGTTGGGTTTCAGGTTGTGGAAAAATATTCAGCATCGTTGATTCGCAAAAACCTCAATCCTCATTCCTCCGATTTACCTTCAGAAAAAACGGGAAATAGCCCGATTGCAGATTACCAAATTTGCCTTTTATTAATGAAGTGGTTGGATTTTCCAAACACTCAAGGATGACCAATGAGAAACTTTAAATGGATTTTGTTGTTGGGGGGCGCGGCTTATTTTTCAGTCGTGGCCGCGACAAAACTTGCTGCTCAAACCAACCAAAATATTCCCACTAAAACCGTTTTCGTGTCTGAAGGAAAACAACCGACGCTGGTCAGCGAGCTGATCGGAATGGAGGTCGTAAATCAGCAGCAGGAAAAAATCGGGGAAATAAAAGATATTGCGATGGATGTCGTTGCAGGAAAGTTGAATTACGTGGTCTTCTCCACAGGCGGATTTTTAGGGTTGGGTGAAAAATTGATTCCATTGCCTTCAGCCTCCATGAAGGTCGATTTGAACGGCAAGAAACTTGTTTTGAATGCGGACAAAGAATCGTTGAAAAGAGCCCAGGGGATGGACCGGAATAATTGGCCCGCCGTGGCGGACCGGAAAACAATTTCAAAAGGTGATTCGGTCGCCAAAAACCGCGCGCACTTTCAAGGGGTGGCCAGCGGTGTCACTCCGGTGAATCGTCCCGGACTGGAAATTCGCGAAGCGGCTGGCGCGGAATTCAATTTAGTTCCAGGAAAAATTTTAAAAGGGAGTGACGTGTTGGGCATGGATGTGAAAGGGGTAGCGGACACTCGGCTTGGTGAGATCAGAGATGTGGCTGTGGATCTGGAGTCGGGCCGCGTGGTTTACGCAGCGTTGGCTTCGGGAGGTTTTCTTGGTTTGGGTGAGAAATTGGTCGCCGTGACTCCAAGTGACCTGACGCGCGCTGAAGACGACAAATCATTCGTGTTGAAAACTAAGTTGGAAACATTGCCTTCGCTTCCCGCAATCAACAAAAACTAAAAACGAAAGGAAGTATGAAACTGAAGTTAAATAAAAAAATTGATGGTGCAGCAGGATGGGCTTTCTTGTGGCTTCTGGGAGTTCCCACCTCTGTGCTGGTGGTGCTGTTTCTCCTGCGAGGCTGCACCTAATCCAACGTTCTAGCCCGTTTTATCTGACGCGCGATTTGTGATGATGGATTGCACCAATCTTTTCACTCCGGCACTGAAGGTGAACTGGTAGGTTGCAACCCAGTCGCGCTCGAATGATTGAGCCACTTTTCGCGCAATTTCCGTGATGGAATTACTGCTTGGAATGGTTTTCGTCCGGTCCTTGCGGTAGTTATAATCCAAATAACTTTTCGTTTCGTTGACGTAGCAAATGACATGAGTTTCGCCTTTCATCCGCACGGCGATTAAGCGAGTCGTATAACCGTTCCTTCCCAAAATATCAGCCGCCAACGTTGCGTAATCGTCGCAATCGCCGGATTTGGTGGCCAGAAATGTGTCATGATCCTGGACTTCATCATGAAACTTGAATTCGAAATCAGCGAAGTAACCGGCGAATTTTTCAGGCGTTAATTTTGGAATGTTCCGCAACTCACTGAGGGTTATCGCCTTAGTAGAAGCCACGGGAAGAAACATTCCAGCCATGAGCAATACCGCTGCTAAAATCTTAATGGAAAACCTCATCGCCATTGGTTGAGCAGTGGTGATGCCAATTCAGCAGTTTTTCGTTAATAGGCGGTTTTGCTGCGGTTTGATTCCATCTTTGAATGCCAACTTGTCCTTCGGTGTCTTAAAACAGAACACCCATGAAAACCAGCAAGACAGTATTCAGAGAACACTTAGTAAAGTTCCAGTTTTTCCATGACTGAAAAAGTGATGTCACTGTTCAAAAAATGCAGGATTTCCACTGATTGCCGACCCTTTTGAATCAATTAGCGTTAAACATATGAATACCAAAATAAAGCTCGTGAGATTAGTCGTGGCAGCGACGTTTGGATCGTTGCTTTGGGCGGGATGTGCATCGCCAAACAACGATTACGCTGTGACCAGAACAGATATGCGTCCGGTGGATCTAACCAAACGCCGAGCTGATACTCATCCGGAGTTTGGAACGGGTATTGATCGTCAAACTTCCCGCCAGGTTGTTGAAGTGCCCAGCAGCGGTCCCAGGATTTATGACGCAGCGGGAGCAGAGCGAAGTCGCTGATAGTGGGTTGGCTAGTTTCCCGACGTCACCGTGAGAAAGCTTGCAGCGTGGAGTCGGCGGCCGTCGGGAAACTGAATTTCTGCTTCGATCAAAGTATTTCCCCGGTTTTGCGGGGTAAATTGCAAAAATTTCTTGCCCCGAACGGTGACCGGTTCCTGGCCTTGAATTTCCCAGACCACTCGAGCGGTTTTAATATCCAACCCGACAACTTGGATTTCAGCCGTCGCTTTTTTTCCAGCGGCAATCGTCTCAGGAAACACGACGATTTTTGCCGGCGCAGATTTCCATTTTTGACCCGCCGTGGAAGTTTGAGCCATCACAAATGCGGTGGTGGCCAAGCTGCGCGCGATATTAGGCGAAACAAATTCTGTCGAGGTGTTGAACGTATCCCCCCAACGATCGTAAAACGGTGTGGGATTATTCTGGTCGCCATCTGACGGAAAAGTCAGCGCGCCCAATTCTTTTTGATACGGTTCCAGATATGGAAAACCTTCCTGGATATTTCCAAACGCCAACCCTGATGGCGGCAAAACTCTCCAATCATTTTGGGCGTAGTGGTGAACCATTTCGCGCGGACGTTGCCAGCCGAGGCCGGTGACGTAACTGACGTTCACTGGATTGCAGCCCGCCTCGTAATTGATGTTGGCCACAATCGCCTCCATGAAATGGGGTCGTGGATCGTTGAGGCTGGGAAAATCGATTTGGCAGGCCGTGGCCAGCTCGAAGGCACGGTCAGTGGAGAAAAACCAACCCGCGTTGCGAAAGCGTTTACTTTCCGAAGGAAAACTCGATCCATAGGCGCTCTCGGTCGAGTAACGTAGTTGGTCTTGGGCTGCCGAAATAATTTCCGCTTCGCACCGTTGGAAAAAATTTGTATCCAACTGATCACTTCGTAAGCGTTTTGATTTTTCCGCGAAAGCGTAACTACGAGTGGCGCAACCGTAGGACTCAAATAATCTCCACCAGGTCCAGCGTTTGGTTTCGCGATCGTTGGGTTTGAAATGTTCGAGGACCTCCTTCTCAAATTTTTTATCACCCGTCGCCAAAAACAGTTCCGTCGCTGCCCAGACCAGTTCGTCGTCGTGCATAAACTCGTCGCCGTAATGGGTGATTTTTTGATAACTTCCATCTCGTCCATTTTTGGCAATGGCCCGTTCCAAAAACGCCCAGCCCTTTTTCGCCTTGGCCAAATAATTGGTCGCCGCTTCTGGAAATTGTTGTTTGAACAGTGGTGACGAAGCTGTTTGCGCCAGCGCCGCCACGGCTGCGGCTGTGGCCGAAGTTGTTTTTGGAAACACGACTTGCGGATCGCCTTTATCCGGCAAAACGTCGTGTTCATATTGGCGGTCGCGCGGATAAACTAAAAAATAGAATCCGCCGTCGGCATCCTGCATTTTTGCGACAAAATCGGCTTCCCATTTTGCTAGTTGCAGCAAATCACTTTTGCCGTCGCCGCTTTCGGGAATTCCCAAATTATCAAGCGCGCCGACGCCTTGAAAACAATCGGCCGCGAAAACCAGCGTGTGAATTAATTGAGCGGAATTGATCGTGTATTTGCTGTAATCGCCGGCGTCGTGATGCCCGCCGGAAACGTCAATTTTTCCTTTGTTCACGAAGGGATAAAGGCTGGCATCGACGCTTTTCAATTGGGGCGCGGTGTGGCGCGGATTGCTGGAAAAATCGCCGGTTTCTTTTTCCAAAACTTCGTTAACCGTCTCAAATGTTCGGTTGGGAATTTCTGCTAATCGGACGTGGCAAGCGCGGTGCGTGAATCTGGTAAATGGGAGTTCATTCGGGCCGCCGCAACGCTGGTGGTAAAGGCCCAGTGCGTAAGTGCGCGCAAAGTTTGCGGCCATTCCGTCGTCAATTCGAAAGGGAAACGACACCCCCAATCCGGGAATTTGAATTCGATATTCTCCGGGTTCCTTGAACTCAGAAAAATCCGCAACATAAACCTGTTGATATGGCATGACTTGATAGCTGAAACCGACATCGTTTCGCAGAATCAATTTGCCGGAAAAAACTGATTTGTCGGAATTTGCTTCAATCAATTTGAAGCTGCTCTGGGGATCGATTTCCATTTCACCGAGGCTGCCGAGAAAAAAACCAACCATCGCTTTTTTCACGAACCCGGGCGCGTATCCTTCCTGGTTCACGTGGATGGCGGGACTCCAACGCAACGGATCGGCGCGCGCGACAAATCGCGTTGTCAGTGGCCAAAGTTTTGGTGTCGCTGTTTTGACTTCGACTATTTCTCCGCTGGGAATGGAGTTCGCCAATCGCAGGTACAGATAATTTCCGATCCGTAGATCGCGTTTTTTGAGTGGCGCAAAAATTGGTCGGCGTTTGAATCCGATTTTCTCCACAGCGATTCGGTTGGTTCCCGCAGTCACAACAAATTGATCGGTGGCGGGAAGATTTAGCTGCGAATCGTTGCCTATAAAATCCCATTGAGAAACCCGCGCCGGGTCAGGCGTTTTTGTGGTGATCAAAGTCAGTTCGAGCAAATTTGAGGAGAGAATTCTCAATCCGTGTGAACCGATTTCTGGCATTGCTGAAAAATTTTCGTTGGTGGTTCGAAGGTCTGAGGCAAAAAAGCGGGCAGGGGAAAGTAAGATTAAAATGCAGCAAAAAATTTTAAACCGGATCATAAAACTTTTCCAATTTTAACTGCGATGGAATGGCAATTGGAAACGGCGAGAGTTAATCATTTGAATGGCCTTTTCTTTTCTTTGGAATGGGTTCGGTGGGAGTGATGTCTGGTAGGATCGGATCCGGAATCGGAATCACATCGTCAGGGGGAGGTGTTGATGGGCGGGAACTTTCATCAGCCGGGACGACGGAAACAAAGCCAGCTTGCGAATCTCCGAGAAAATAGCCTTCTGCCAAATTTTGTTTTTGAAAAACGACGCCGCGGTGGTTGGTGGGCCTACCGGTGACCGGATGGACAAACGAACCTTTTAGCGAGCCCGAAACCGCAGAAATGCTCACGCGAATTTTTTCGTTGCTGGCCTGGTTGATCACAAATTTGTTGTTCGCTTCGAGCGTGGCGGGATGTTGCAGTTCCGATTCCAAATTTCCGTCCCCGAAGTTTAGCAATACGTTACCTTCTCCGGCGGGCACCGACAAAACAGGCGCGCCGGAAGGCTTGGTATATCCAGAGCCAATCAAAGTCGTTTCTGAATCAAAGCCCCCGGCGAAAATTTTTGCGGTGGAGCTGGACGCCCGGAACCAGTTGACTGCTCCATCGAGGTCGCTCACACCGGGTTGATCGCGAAATTTAAGCGACCCTGAAATGGAACCCTGGCTGCGATAGCTCGCCACATAAAATGGCCAGGTTGAATTTTTTGAAATGAAGGTGCTTTGAGTATAGGGCGTTCCGTCGGCCAGCGCGCCGGAGATGCGCAGAGTTCCCGCAGTGGCGACCTTCAAAATACCGAAGCCATTTCCTTGCGGCGAATCGGGTTGTGCCGGATTGGGTGGAATCAAAATGGTGTAGGATCCAGCTTGCGGCGCTGGGTTAAAATTCGAAAAAACGGATCGGTCTGCCACGATTGCCGCAGTGGAAATTCCGTCGAAAAGGGATCCGGTAATTTGATCGGTGCCGTTGGTTAGATCGAGCTGCAACCTGAGGTCCAAACCCGATTCAGGATTGGTTCCGCTAAATTTTCCATCGCCGGTAAATTTTCCGCGAAGCGAATGATTTTTTCCGCCAATGATTATTTTTCCACTAAACCCGCCAGAAGAAGTCGTTTTCATTTGAAAAAATCCGGTGCGTTCGTGATTAGGCGTCGATGGTTGAACCAGACCAGCGTAGGTGCCTTTCACTGCGGCGAAGGGATTTGGAACAAACGTGGCCGTGAAATTCATGTTCGAAATCATGGTGAAGGAAAAAGCAATTGCATTGGTGACGATGCTCCCGGTCCAGCCGTCGAAAACCTGGTCGCGGGCGGGAACAGCACTAATGGAATAAGTTTTTCCAACTTCCAAAGACTGGCCGTCGCGCAATGGGCGGATGGTTCCCAGCCCGTTGATTTGCAAGCTCAGCAAACCGGAAATGATGTAACTGAATTTTCGCGAAACGATGATGGATTCGTTTCCGGTGACATCCACGCTCTTTACCTGGATGAGGTTTTCACCAGGCTCCAATGTGATGGTGGATTCCCAATTTTCTGCTCCATCTGCGGCGACAAATGGAGCACCGTTTAAAGAATACAAAACTTGCGCTACACCAACGTTGTCACTCGCAGAACCGGTTAAGAGCATATCGCGCGTGCTCAACCGCGCGCCGGCTTCTGGGGAAGTAATTGTAACCTGTGGTTTGACCGTTTCTGGAGATGCCTCGGAAACCGAAATGTCGATTGGGGACGCTGTTGCAGTCGCTCCGGCATTATCGGTGACGATGGCGGTTAAAGAATAATTTCCGGTGGGCACTGAATCCCAACGGAACGAAAACGGGGTGCGGGTGGCTTCGCCAAGACTAAATCCGTTCTGAAAAAATTCGACTGTAGCTATGCCCGCTCCGGCCGTTGCGCTAGCCGAAATGGTGATGGCGCTGCCAGCGGAAAAGGTCGCGTTATTTCGAGGGCTCGTGATGGAAATTGCGGGTGGAGTGGGTGGAGTATTGGTTTGATCAACCACATTTATTGTGACTGGGCCGGAAGTGGTGGTGGCCCCCAAGTTATCGGTATCCACGGCCGTCAATGTGTAAGTTCCAGGGCCCACCGCCGTCCAGGTGAAGGAAAAGGGTGGAGCGAGATCTTCGCCGATCTTCGTGCCGTTCTGGAAAAATTCCATTTTTGTGATGCTGCCATCGTTTTTGCTCGGGGCGGCGGCAATCGCAATGTTCGCCGGGGAATTGTAAATTCTCCCGCTGCTTGGGCTGGTGATCCGCGCCGAAGTTGAGCCGGTAATTCGCGCCAGAACTACAGTGGTATCAACACGCCCATAGGCCAACAAACCGTCCGGCGAGAAGGCGACGGTTTGCACGTTATTAACTTCATCGGTGAACTTTCTGAGCAATGCGCCGTCCGCCGTGCTGTAAATTTTTACCGTGTTGCCCTCGCCATCGGTGTAAGCCAATTTTGATCCGTCTGACGTAAACGCGAGGCCGTAAATATTTCCTCCATTGCCGCTGAAAGTATATTTCAACAAGCCGTCGGCCACATTCCACAATTTGACGCTGTCGTCGTAGCCGCCCGAGGCAATCATGCTTCCATCGGGCGAAAATGCGCAGGTGAAAACGTCATCCGTATGTCCGGTCAAAGTGTTGACCAGGGTCCAATCCGAAGTGCGGAAAACTCGCACGACGTTCGCGCCACTGGCTGCCGCCAACAAAGAACCGTCCGGAGAAAAAGCGACGCAACGCTGTTGGCCCGTGCCAGTGATTGTTTTTATTAGTGAACCGTCGGTCGGATTCCAGATGCGGACGGTGGTATCGAAACTTGCCGAGGCCAGAAAATTTCCTGCGGGTGAGAATGCCACGGCGACAACCCAGTCAGTATGGCCATTGAGCCGCCGCATTGTTCCGCTGGGCAAATCCCAGAGTTGAATCAGTTTGTAACTGCACGAAGCCAGCAGACTGGCGTCTCGGCTGATGCTCAACCATTCGATGGCACTTTCATGCACGAAGGGCGCATTGGTGTTCAACGTTTGCATCAATACTCCATCGGAAGCGCGCCAGAAATGAATCAACCGATCCGATCCACCTGAAATCACGGTTTGTCCGTCCGGAGTAAAAATCACGCTATTGACGCGATCGATGTTGACCTGCTGTTTCCAAATAATATCGGGGCTGCCTTGGCCCAAGACGGGAAAGTGAATGGCGAAACAAAAAATACTGAATGCCAAAGCGATTTTCCGTGAAAATGTAGGATTGAGCATAGATTTTTTGATAAACTTCTTTCCAAAGCTCCAGACATGAAGCCGATGCCCTATTAAAAAGGGAATAGGCGCGACTTAGAATCGGGAAAGCGCACGTTTCTCTGTTAGGCGAGTTTCAACCATTCTGTTCAAGGAAACCCCGACTTAAAGGCAACCGATGCGCAGAGTTGTGGACAGACGGTCGATCTGATTCAATTCAACAAAGTTATCCATGGCCAAAGCGCCCATCAAAATTTTACACGTTGTTTTTTCCCTTGAGCCCGGAGGAATGGAAAATGGGCTGGTCAACGTGGCCCGCGGCATCAATCAAAATGAATTTGAAGTCCACGTTTCCTGTTTGGAACGCGGCGGCAGTTTTGTCGAACGGCTTCCCCATCCGGCGCGAGTCTCGATTTTACATAAGCCGTCGGGTTTTTCATGGAAAACAGTCCGGCATCTGGCCCGTGACATTTCCCGCATTTCTCCCGACATCATTCACACCCACAATCTCGGCCCATTAATTTACAGCAGTCTGGCCACATGTTTCGGGACGACTCGCTGCATTTTGCATGGCGAACATGGCCTGCCTTATGAGCAATGCACTCCGCGCTACTTGCGGCAGCGCCGCTGGTTTTACCGTTGCTGCCGCATGGTGCACACAGTGTCCACGGGTTTGCGTGAGCGCCTGACTGTTCTGGGATTGGATGTAAAAAAAGTGGTCGTGCTTTTGAATGGCGTGGATACAGAACGCTTTTTTCCGGCTCCATGTAAAGTTGCAGCGCGCGAAAAAATCAGCCTGATGGCCGAAGGCCCCGTGATTGGCGTCGTGGGCCGCTTCGATCGAGATAAACGGCATTCTGTTTTGATTGAAGCGTTTTTACGTTTAGTGATGAAAATGCCCACCGCGCAATTATTGATCGTGGGCGACGGCGGCTCGTCTCGCGAACAAGTGCATCAGCAAATTCGCTCGAGCCCCGCCTCTAACCGCATCCATCTCGCTGGATTTCAAAAAGAGCCACAACGATTTTATCAAGCGATGGATTTACTGGTGCTTCCCTCCATTAACGAAGGACTTTCCAATGTGGTTTTGGAAGCGATGGCTTGCGGAATTCCTGTGTTAGCCCACGACGCTTGTGGAAATTCCGAAATGATTCAAACCGATAAAAACAGCTTTCTGGCCGACCTTCGCACGTCCGACCAAATATACGATAAACTAATAAAAATCCTTGGTCACACCAGCGCCATGGGCAAAATGGGAGAAATGGCCAGGAACCATGTTGTTGAAAATTTTTCCATCCACACAATGGTGCAAAGGTACGAAGCAGTTTATCGGCAACTGGCTAATCGAACGCAATCGGTCACCTGAATAACCGCAATGGACTTTGCCTCGATCGTATTTTTTCTAGGGCTTTATTATATCCGCCCACAGGAATGGATGAGTTGGGTTGCTGTGATCCAACCGGTAAAACTGGTGATGGTGGTGGCCATTGCCTCCATGGTGATGAAGTACCGGCGCGAAGGTTCGTTTTTAGGCAATCTCTTCCGCACCCCGCACGATTGGATGATGCTGGTTTATTTTTTCTGGCTGGTGGGCACCGCCCCCGATGTCAGGGGAACATTTTCAAATGTTTATAGTCACCTGCTTTTTTATCTCGTGACGGTCCAGGCGCTTTCCCGAATTGAACGCATCCAGTCCTATTTAAATTGGTGGACGATCTTCATCCTTGCCATCGCGGCGTTAGCCGTCGCCAGTGAATACGGCTTTGATCCAGTCAATAGCGGACATGATCTAACGCATGGCCGCATGCAAGGTCGGCTCGTCCTTAACACCTCGATCTTCAATAATCCAAACGCGCTCGGCCACAGCATAATTCCCTCCGTCGTAATGCTCTATTTCATCTGCTTCTGGAATCGTCCGGTTTTTTTGAAAACAGCCACGATTTTTCTGCTCCTCTTGCCCCTTTGGTGCATTTACCTGACGGGATCAAAAGGTGCCTTCATTTCGGGTTTTGCCACAGTCGTCACCGCGTTGGTTTTCCGGCGCCCCAAAACGGTGCAAATCTTGATTTTTCTTCTGGCGTTTACCGCAGGCTGGGGAGCGCTCCAGATGTTGCCGCGAATGCAAGACATGGAAAACGCCAAAGGTGAAGGCGGCATCCAAGGACGTCTGGCCGCATTTCAATTTGGGTTGGATACCTTAAAAACAAAAAACACAGGCGTTGGGTATGGAAATTTCGTTCGCAGTTTCGAGTCGAGAAATCATTACCCAAAAGCTCCGCACAGCTCTTACGTGCAAGTCGGAGCAGAACTTGGTTACGTCGGCCTGACTCTTTTTTTAGGCATTTTATATTGCTGTGTGCGGACGTTGCTGACCGCCAAAACGGTGGATGTCCCGCAGGAACGCGTCCGGCGCATCCTGTTCGTCCTGCTCATTTCATTTCTCGTTTCATCCTGGATGGTGGGTTGGTCGTATCGCGCCACCTTCTTCTTGATGGTCGCCTGCATCGCTGCATTTCACCGGATATTGTTGGCCAGCGCCCGACCCATTGAGGAACAGGAAACCAGCAAAGCGAAAATCATAAAAACACCTTCCGTCACGATCACCGGTTTAGATCAAGCTCCGCCCGCGAGCAGTTCATCCGAAAATATTTCTATGCCTGACCCGGTAAAACCTACCGCTCTCACTCCGGAAATCGCTGCCATCGCGACAGGAGCCAGCATGCGCTGGAATCGTTTGGGTTGGATTGATATCGTCGCCATGATCGTTTTAACCGTCCTGACGGTAAAATTTTGGCAAATAGTCATGCACCACATCTAATTGACGCTCGAATGAACGGCGCGGCAAACAACTGATGACCCGAGAAATTTTTTGCCAGTTTTTGTTTTGGCTCAGCTTCGTTGTGTTGGCCTACACGTTTGTCGGCTATCCCTGCCTGATTTTTTTTCTAGGCCGTTTTTTGCCAAAAAAACGGGGCACCCAAGTTTCCCAAACGCTCCCGACCCTGACGGTCGTTCTTGCGGCTTACAATGAAGAACAACGCATCGCCGCGCGTTTGCAGAATCTCTTCGCCTCAGAATATCCCCAAGACAAAATAAACGTCGTCGTAGTGTCCGATGCATCGACTGATTCAACAGTAGAAATAATCAAAAACTTTGGCGATTCCCGCATCCAACTCGTTGTTCAACCGCAACGTTCCGGCAAAGCGCAGTGCCTCAACACCGCAGCGGTTGCGGCGACCGGCGATTTGCTGGTTTTCGCCGATACCCGCCAACGTTTTGCTCCCAACACCATCGCAAAACTGGCCGAACATTTTCAGGATCCAAAAGTGGGCGCGGTGAGTGGGGCGTTGATGATCGAGTCAGCGGCCAGCAGCGTCGGCGGTGGAGTCGATGCCTATTGGCGATTTGAAAAATTTCTGAGATTTTCCGAATCGCTTTTTGATTCGTCCATCGGTTGCACCGGCGCGGTTTATGCCATTCGCCGTGGCCTGTTTCAAAATCTGCCGATGGACACGCTACTCGATGATGTGATCATTCCGATGCAGGTGGCCTTGCAAAATCATCGCGTGCTTTTTGATCCAATGGCGCTGGCTTTTGACCCGCAATCGCTCGAACCTGCGCGGGAAAAAATTCGGAAACAGCGCACGCTGGCAGGAAATTTTCAAATGCTATTTCGTTATCCAAGCTGGCTATTGCCATGGCGAAATCGTCTTTGGTGGCAATTGATCTCACACAAATACTTACGGCTGGCGTCGCCTGTTTTTTTGCTAGCACTTTTTTTCACCAATGCGCTGTTGCTCGGCTTGTTTTGGTATCAACTCGTTTTCATTGGCCAATGTTTTTTTTATTTCCTGGCGATCATCGGTCTATTGTTTTCGTCGGCGAGAAATGCCGCGCTTTCAATTCCCGCAGGTTTCGTTTTTCTCAATCGAATGACCGTGAGCGGCGCTTGGCACTATTGGCGCGGTTCCTATGAGCAAGGAAAATGGCCAGTCACAAAAGAAAAAAACTCATGAGCGATCTCATCATTTTTTCCATTGGCCGAACGAATATTTCCTTTGAAACAATTTTTTAATAACTTTCACGCATGATCAAAGCTTTGGATTTATGGCTGCCCGCCTACATCCGTCGTCGTCGCCCGCCCGCACCGGATGGCGTCGTCGATATTTTGTTTTGCATTTGTGATCATTTTGAGCCGCTCCATCACGCCGATAAGAGCATTGCGTTGGAGAGAATTCAGAGGTGGAAAAATGAATATCCAAAATTAATCGAACCCTTTCGTGATGCGGATAATTGCCGGCCGCGCCACACTTTTTTTTATCCAATCGAGCAATACGACAAAGACATCGTAGGTGAGCTGGCTGAGCTATGCGCGTTGTGCGGCGGCGAAGTCGAATTGCATTTGCATCACGACAACGACACCGCGGACGCGTTGCGCAAAAAATTGGAGCAGGGCAAAGAGGATTTGGTACGACACAATCTGTTGTCGCGAACCAAAACGGGTGAGGTTCGTTACGGATTTATCCATGGAAATTGGGCGCTGGATAATTCGCATCCGGAGGGTCGTTTTTGCGGTGTATCCAATGAACTCGGGATTTTAAAAGACACGGGATGTTATGCAGATTTCACGATGCCATCAGCGCCTGATCCTTCACAAACGCGCATCATCAACAGCATTTATTACGCGGTAGATACGCCGAAACCGAAATCGCACGACACGGGAACGCTGGCAACTGCGGCCAGTCGCGCCCCGGAAAATTCCCTTCTTCTCGTGCAAGGGCCGCTCGGCTTGAACTGGTCCCGGCGAAAATTTGGGCTGCTGCCAAAGATTGAAAATGCAGAAATTACCGGGTCAAACCCTCCGCGACCCGACCGAATGAAAATCTGGCGTGATTCAGGAATTCAGGTTCAAGGAAAGCCGAATTGGATTTTTATCAAACTTCATACGCATGGAGGAATCCCGCAGAATATGAAAACGCTTTTGGGTGATTCGATGCGGCATTTTTACGAACATCTTCTCGGCGAGTATAATCGGGACAACGATTATCGCGTTCATTTCGTGACGGCGCGGGAGATGGTTAATGTCATTCATGCAGCAGAAGATGGAAATTCCGGAGATGCCGGAAAATTTCGCGATTACCGATACGTGAGCAAAATAAATTGTCCATCATGATCCCTACAAAACCATCGTCAGTTCCCGGAGTTTCGGTCGTAATTCCCGCTTACAATTACGAACGATTCTTGAAGCAAGCGATCGATTCGGCGCTGAATCAGGATTATCCATTGTTGGAAATTGTGGTGGTGGATGATGGCTCCACCGATAAAACCGCTGAATTGGTCGCGACGCTTTCCGAAACGACAAACAAAATTCGTTACATTTACCAAAAAAATGCCGGTTTGCCGGCAGCGCGGAACACTGGGATTCGCGAAGCTAAATTCGATTACGTCGGCTTTCTGGATGCCGATGATGAATGGCTTCCAAATATGCTGAGCCGTGCCATGGAAAGTTTTGCGCAACTCCCAAAAGAATTTGGGATTGTGGCCTGTCGCTCCAATCACATCGATGCCCAAGGCGCTCCGCTCCTTCTTAAAAAATTGACCCCGGATTTGCCGCAGGAAATTACCTGCCGCGATATTTTATTGAAAACGCGATTCTCGCCGTCATCGGTTGTGGCGCGACGTTCCGCTTTGATCGAATGTGGATATTTTGACGTAAATTTGCGTAGTTCGGAGGACCGTGACATGTGGATCCGAATTGCGTCCCGGCATCGCGTAATGCTCAATCCGGATCGACTCATGTTGATTCGATTGCATCCCGTCAGCATGAGCACACACGCGGATCGCATGAAGTTGAATGCCCGAAAAGTTTTCCAAAAAGCCTACCGCAATGGCCTGGTCTCAAAACTAGATTTTGTTTTTTGGCTGCGGGTTTTGTCATTTGCCTATTTTCAAACTGCTTGGATGTATCAAGGAGAAGGCCGCCGATTCAAGGCGCTGCGGGAAATGGCGCTTTCCATTTTAACTTGGCCGCTTTTTCTCAAAACAGGAGAACTAAATGAGCCCGCCTTTTTTCGACTGCGCGGTTTGGCTCGTTTCACGATCGAAATTTTGAGAGGAAAATCGGACAGGGAAGCTTGATGAATTACGCTCGATGAAAGTGCTTTTTCTTTCCAATTTGTTTCCGGATGCGACCGAGCAAAATCGCGGCAGTTACAACGCCCAATTGTTGAAGCGTTTGTCAAAACTTTGCGAAATTCGTGTCCTTTCCCCCCGCGCCACTCGAGGCGTTCCGCCATTGTGGCTGCCGAAAGCGCGAGAGTGTCGGCCGCAGGAAAAAATATTTTCTCCAGTTTATCCGCCTTCTGCCTACATCCCGAAAATTGGTAGCCGATTAAACCATTTACTCATGGCCCGTTCCATCGAGCCAGCGCTCCGAAAAATTCGCGAAAAATTCGCATTCGATGTGGTGCTGAGCTCGTGGATTTATCCTGACGCTTGTGCCACCGCGGAGTTGGCCCGGCGCAATAATTTTCCATTTGTCGCCATCGCTCAAGGAAGTGATGTGCATCAATATTTAAAAATTCCGGCACGACGAAAAATTATTGAAGTTTCATTAAGTCGCGCTTCAGCAATTGTTGCGCGCAGTTGCGAGTTGGGCAGGCAGTTGGTCGAGGCGGGAATTGCCGAGAGCAAAATTCACACAATTTACAACGGTGTCGATCTGGACGTTTTTAGAGTAGCCGACAAGGGCGCAGCCAGAAGAGAACTGAAACTTCCGCAAGAGGCTTTGATTTTTCTTTTTGTTGGAAATTTGTTACCCATTAAAAATCCGTTGCTTCTTATTGAGGCACATGCGGAGTTTTGCCGGAGGCATGTGGATAAAAATGTTTCGCTGGTCATGATCGGGATGGGACCATTGCGAAATGCCATCAGAGATCGAGCGGAGGTTCTTGGGACCGGCGAATTTGTTTTTTTATTGGGGGGGAAACCATCGAGCGAAGTTGCCCGCTATATGCAGGCCGCAGATTTGCTTTGCGTGCCGAGCGACAATGAAGGTGTCCCCAATGTCATCTTGGAGGCATTTGCTTCAGGCCTGCGCGTGATTGCCCGTGAAGTCGGTGGAATACCTGAAGTTTTATCCGAGGAATTTTTGGGCAACTTGGTTGGACAGGCCAACCCGTCCACAATGGCAAACGCGATGAATAAAGTGATTTCACATATTGCAACGCCCGAACAAATTCGTTTTCACGCCACGAAATTTTCTTGGGAAAACACCGCGCAGAAATATTTCAAAATTCTTCAATCCGCCATCCAGAAAAGGATATGAAATTGCTAAAAAAAGTCCGGTGTGTTAACACATCCACGGTGAGGTTGATTCTTTTATTTTTATTGCTCGCGCTCTTGAATGTGACTGCAGCCGATAGTCCCAAATCGCGGACAATGCCTAATGACCTTTGCCGTGAAAAACCGGTGATTTTGAGTCCATCTTTTTATTGGGAGCGCAATTTATTAAAACGAGAAACGTCCTTATGGATTCGCCCGGTTTTCGTACAACCACAATTTGACACGCCAGAAATTGGAAGAAACGACAGCATGGAAAAGCCTGTTTTTGAAAAAGCCGTCTTCGAGAAGCCCTCCTTTGAGAACAATTGCCACGGACAAAGCCAGCCATTGACAGTCCGTGATACGAGGTTGGAAAAGAAATTTACCCCCGCCCCCCAGACTCAAAAAAAATGGGAGTCAAGACTGCGTTCCTTATCCGGTCGCTCGATTGCCTTGCCGCGGCACGATCTCAGGGTCCGGCGCGCCCCCTACAGCCGGTGAGGTCATCGGGTTCCGCTCACAAAAATGTTGCTCCAAATTCTCAATTGGTTATAGTCTTAAATACTATCTCCTATCAGATTTTTCTCATTGGACAGGTAGTTTGTACATGAATACCAACGGAATTTTAAAACAGCATTGGCTCCACGTCTCGCTGCATTTCGCAATGGATGTCATTATTTTTTGCGCGGCCTTTCTGATTGCAACCTATTGGCGTCTTCCAGACGAAGTTGGCCAAAAATTTTCATCTTACTGGCCGGGAATTTTATTAGGTGCATTCTTTGTCCCCAGCGCAATTTATATATTTGGCCTTTACTCTCCGCAAAGTGCCAATGAAGGACTTTTTAAACGTTCTTTAATTATTATTTTTTGCATCGCCGGAGCCTTTGCCATCATGTTTGGCTTGTTCTACATCATCAAAACAATGGCGATTGGACGCGGTGTGATGTTGCGGAGTTTTCCTGTTGCCTACGTCTTGATTCTCATCCACCACGCAGTGTTGCTGCATTTGCTTCATAATTATCGAGAACGGGTAGCCTTTATTGTCAGTTGTTCCTTCGATGAAATGGAGGCTCGCCTTTTCCAAACTTTCGGGAAACAAAATTTAGAACTGGCGGGACTGGTTCGTTACGACTCTTACGAGCCACTCGGCACCATGAAAGTCTTGGGTCGAGTTAACAGTTTATTCGAAATCGTTCAAAGGGAGAGAATCAGCCGCATCTTGTGCACAAATAAAAGTATTCTCGACCCCGCGATGTGTCGGCAGTTTTGTGAGTTGCGGTATTCCGGTGTTACGGTAATGCCGCTCGTCAGCTTGTTTGAGGAAGTGCACCAGTTGGTGCCGCTCGAATTAATCTCGCCGGAGTGGCTTCTCAATGCGAGTGGACTGCCGCACATGCTCTACATCAAGAAATTAAAACGTGGATTTGATATCGCGACTTCCCTTGTGGGACTGTTGTTTCTCGGCCCCATCATGCTTTTAGGCATGCTAGCGGTGAAGGCGACTTCGTCAGGGCCCGTTTTTTATCGTCAGACTCGATGCGGACGTTTTGGTAAATTATTTGAAGTCATCAAATTGCGGACCATGCGCATTGATGCCGAGAAAGAGGGAGCGGTTTGGGCGCAAAAACATGATTCACGCGTGACTCCAATCGGAAATTTTCTCCGCAAATATCGAGTTGATGAGATTCCGCAACTTATCAATGTCCTACGCGGTGAAATGTCGTTTGTTGGCCCGCGCCCAGAGAGACCGGAGTTTGTGAAGGAACTGGCGCAAAAAATCCCTTATTTTCAAGAGCGATTAATGGTACAGCCTGGCATTACTGGCTGGGCACAAGTCCATTATCCTTATGGCGCTACGGTCGAAGATGCGCGGCGCAAGCTCGAATACGATCTTTATTACACCAAAAACATGAAATTGTTTTTGGATGTGTTTATCCTTCTGGATACCGTGCGGATTATTTTACGGGGGGGCGTTTGTGAAAAGAAAACGAAAGACCTTTTCGACACAACGGTGCTTTCGAAAACACAAATGATCGGAACGCAACCTCCAGTCGCGGTTCATTAGCCCGAACTTAAATTACCACCCCCGTCGCTCACTTCGAGGCAATAGCGTTCAAAAACTTTTGTCACGGATTCCCATCCGAATTGGCGCTGAACAAGAGTGCGACCATTATGTCCCACGCTTTTTCCCAGTCTTGGGTTGGCGAACAATTGGCAAATCTGCTGTGCAAAATCTTCAGGCGAATCCGCCAAAAAAATGTTTTCACCGTGAGCGACCGGCAACCCCTCCGCTCCGATAGTTGAGGAAACAATGGGAATCCCTGTGGCCATTCCTTCATAAATCTTAATACGAGTCCCGCCGCCGACACGAAGAGGGACGATCATCACTTCAGCCTCAGCTAAATAGGGACGAACATCGGCCACAGTTCCAGTGACAGAAATTCCGGTGTGGGCTTTTTCCAAATTTTTGACGCGTGGCACAGGATTTCTACCGACGACGCGAAGGGTTGAGGCGGGAAACTCTTTCTTAATTTTTGGAAAAATTGTTTCCGCGAAATAGCAGATCGCATCAATGTTCGGCATCCAATCCATCGATCCAAGAAAAACCAGCGAGCATGATTTTCTCGGATGAATGGGAGGACTAAAAAAGGAAAGATCCACCCCCGTCGGAACAGCTCCGAGTATGTTTTTTAGATTAAATTGAGCTTGAAGAATCTTGCAATCGTCCTCAGAAACGCCCACCACCGCATTGCACCGGGCGCAAGTCTCCCGCTCAAACTTTTCCATCCGTTTCCACTGGATTTTGAAGTAGGCGCGCTTCAAAAATCCCCCGCCATTTTCAAAAAGCCGTTTCCAGATCAAAGATTCAACATTGTGTTGAAATAATAACGTGGGCGTTTTGTTTTTATGATTTCGCGCGAAAAGATTTACGGCGGGTGTCAAAAAATCACAAACAATAAGATCGAATTGCCCGCTGGCGTCGAGTTCCCGAATTTTTCCAGACATGGCCCGCGAAAAATATTTCTGAATCACGTAAGGCCCGCTGGCAAACAAATTGCCGGCCAGGTTTAGAAAAAAACGGAGACTGCGTTTAGGCGTTTCTTTCCACGGAATCCAGATTTGCCGATGAGAAAATTCCCCGGCATCAGATTGGGCCGTTTTATTTGTGTCCGGGGAACAAAGCGCCAGAAAAGTTATCTCATGCTTTTTCTTTAATTCCCGCAGCATGTTGTAAGTGCGAATTTTTCCGCCGGTATCCAACGGATGAAGCGGCCCCGTTTTCAGCCAAAGTATGTTCAGTCTTTGCGACATGCAGTAGGACGAATCGTCAATGCAAAATTGTTTCCATCCACTCCGACGTTTTTGGGCCGGCGACCAGGGCCTTTAGTTCTTCCGCGTCCGTTGAGACGGCTAAATGTCGCCGCGCCGCCATCGAATCAATAATGTATTCGCTCACGGCAGGATTGAAATGCATTGCGTCGCAAAAATTTTCCACATTTAAAATCATACCGGGCAGGGTTTGAAAATCATAGATCTCAACATTTTTTAAATCGCGCACCTGGCTGAAAATATATTTTTTGTTTTCTAGCATGTTTTCAAAAATGACCGGAGACACCGCGATGAGATTGACGTAATAGCCCGGCGTGAACGGAGGAAAATAAAGATAAAAGGTCACTTCGGGATGTTTTTTAATCAGACTCAGGAAATGGATGTCGAAGTTCGCGTTCAGGTTGGCCAATGCAAATTCGGAACTTTGCTTTCGCAAAGCGGGGCGCAGAATTGTGGCGCGTTCCCACGCCTTCCGCACGCTGGCTTTGCCAAATTTCTTTTTTGTGTCCCACGTGTAGAGCATTTCCAGGTCTTGGCTCTGGTAGGTGTGCAGACCGATTCTTTTCAAAAGAATTTTCAAACTGCTCTTGGTCGTATCAATGTTCAGCAGATAATTATGAATCTCATTAAATGGGTTGTTGTCGTAAAAATAATAGGGAAAAGTTCCATCGTAATTGGCCACCCACTTTGGATCGCCTCGTAAATATTCATACTGCACATCCCAAACAACATTTTTAACTTTACCGGTCTGCAATGCGAGCTGCAGCATCAATGATTGCTCGTGGGCGGAAGCGCCCTGCATGGAAAAGTTGATGGAATCGAAACCGAGTTTTTCTTTGATGAGTTTAGCGCGAAAATTTTCCGACAAAGACGTTCCGATCACCACTGCATTGTAATCGTAATGTTTAGCGAGGCCGGGATTTTGAAACCTTTTCTGGCCGCTGAGATAGGGCGGATAGGCGGCGCGACGATAAAACTGAAGCGGATCGATCCACCAATTAACCGCGACCAAAATTACCGAAAGCACGGCGAATACGCTGAAAAATACGCTCAAATATTTTCGGTAAATATTTTTGGCTGAAGCCTGTGTTGACTCCATCAGTCCGTTGGCCCCCGGTTCGAAATCTTTTGCGTTGCTCATCGGAACATCAAAATTGAAAATATAGGAATTCTGTGATTTGAGACAGGTGCATCACCGCGACCAGAAATGCGAACGAGATGAAAAGCGCCCAAATAAAGTTCGGCTGCCAGGCGATTCGATTGGGCATGGGAAGGGATTTGCCTTTTGCAGGAAAATCCAATGCCGGTTGGAAACGGGCCATAATTTGTTGGGTGTTGGGCAAAAACCAGACAACGGCGAGGAGTCCCCAAGTCCAGAGGATTTGGTGATAAGCGGTTTTTACCTCTGTCATGGTGAAAGCAATTTCCTGCAAATGAATCATTCCCTTCAAAATCAGTATGGCGGAGTGGAAGGTTTCAGCGCGGAAAAATATCCAGCCAATCACAACGAAGATGAAGGTGAGCAAAATCGACACGGCTCTCCCGAATTTCGTGCTTTGGTTTGGATCTTGTCCAAGCATACGGCGCGAATGGTGCCAAGCGTGATTGCCGATCAGATAAATGCCATGGAGCGCGCCCCACACCACAAATGTCCACCCGGCACCATGCCAGATTCCACCGAGCAACATGGTGATAAAGATATTGAAATAGCGCCGCAAATTTCCTGAGCGATTTCCGCCAAGGGAAATATACAGGTAATCACGCAAAAATCGGGAGAGCGTCATGTGCCAGCGCCGCCAGAACTCCACAATATTTACTGCTTTATAGGGCGAATGAAAGTTGATCGGAAACAGGACGCCGAACATTCTGGCCAGCCCGATGGCCATGTCGGAATAGCCTGAAAAATCGAAATAGATTTGTAGCGTGTAGGCCAAGGCTCCGCCCCACGAACCGTAAAAATGCAATGCGTCCCCTCTGTTTGCCGCGATAAAAATCGGGCTGGCAAAGACCGCCATCGTATCGGCGAGAACAACTTTTTTATACAACCCAATGACGAAAATGGAAATGCCAGTGGAGAGATGACTCCAATCGGGTTGGAAGATTTTTTTATCCTCAAATTGCGGGATGATGTCTTTGTGATGAATGATGGGGCCGGCAATCAGGTGAGGGAAAAAAACCACGAACAAGCCATAATCCAGAAGGTTGTATTCCTTCGTTTCGCCACGATACGCGTCCACGAGATAAGCGATTTGCGTAAAAGTAAAAAAGGAAATGCCCAGTGGCAGAATAATTTGTTGAAGATGAAACGAAGTGCCGGAAAGAGTATTCAAATTCTCGACAAAGAAATTTGCGTATTTGTAATAGCCCAGCAGAGCGAGGTTAACCGCCACGGAAAGAGTCAGGACAGTTTTGGCTTTGAAACTTTTTGCGCCAAGACTGAGACGAACTCCGGCGGCGTAGTTAAAAATCATCGATCCGGCGATCAGCCACAGATAACGCGGATCCCACCAGCCGTAGAAAAAGAACGAGAACAAAACCACCGAACCGATGGCAGCCCGATAGTAACCGCGTTTGCCCAGTTGAAAGAAAACGAGCAATGACATGGGCAGGAACAGGAAAATAAAAACGTATGAATTGAAAAGCATGGCCTACGTCTTTTTCAAGTTCGTTACGCAGTTGTGATAAAATTCCAGGTTCCGACGCACCCAATCCTTTTTCCCGAAGTGCGCTTCAACTCTTTGCCGGGCGTTGGCGCCCATCATTTTGGCGAGCGGCGCGTCCTTGAGCAAAACCATTATTTTCGCGGCGATGTCTTCGGGTGAACGGGGATCGCAAAGCAAACCGGAAATTCCGTCCTCAATGATTTCCGGCCCTGGCCCGGTTTTGGAAAAAATCGTCGGCTTGCCCACCGACATCGCTTCAAGGGGGGCGATGCCAAATGTTTCCATATGCGATGGATAACAACAGATATGAGCGCGACGAAGTTGTTCGACGACGCCTTTGTAGCGATCAAGGCGACCAGTGAAAATAATTCGTTCACGAAATTCGGGGCGAATTCGTTGTTTCAATTTTTCCAAATAAGTTTTTCCGTTCTCTGGCTTTTGCGTGTCTTGTCCAACTGCGACAAGTTTTGCTTCAGAATGCGACTGGCAAACGATATTCATCGCGTCGATCAGTTGTTCAATTCCTTTTTTTGGATTGATGTAATTAACGAAAATGATCAACCCCGGTTCGATCTTCACCGCATCGCTCGGGGAAAAAAGCTCTGTGTCCACCGCGTTGTAAAGAATCGTGCAAGGGCGATGTGCGAGTTTACAAATCTCCAGCGTTTGCTTTGCCGCGTAACGTGAAACAGCTCCAATGACATGGGCCCGCGCCAACGCTTCGCGCTCCAGATTGTGTTCAAAAGCATTGCCCGGACGCTGTAATTCCGTGTCAAAAAAATAATTTGAACCTCTGATTCGCACTACGGTCGCAACATTTTTTGGCCCGCCAAAACGCAACCAGCCATCGTAGTCGGATGCCTCAATCACATCGAAGGGCGTCCTTTTATTTTCGCAATCCAGCCAGCGGGAGATACGATAACGGTCCGTTAATGCGCCCAGTTTGTAGCGTAATAAAGTTGGCGAAGGAACAAGCCGAACCACGCGCACGCCATTTAATTTTTCCTCACTGCCGCCGCCGTTTTTTTTGGCATAAACGCCGACGACGGTTGCCTGATGTCCAGCGGCAACAAGTCCCTCCGCCAAATCGCGATAGGAGGAACCGGTGCCACCGTGGGGCGCAGGCGGATATTCGTTGCAAATAAAACAAGCGTGCATGGGCAAAGATTATTTTCTCACGGATGCCCCGTCTCCGCACAGATTGCTCCAGTATTTTAGAATCAAGGAAATTTTTGCCAGAACGGTTTGGGCATCGGTCAACTCTCTTTGAAATCGAGCTTGTGGAGTAAGGCCAAGCGATTCGTCGTAAGTAATTCCGTAAACGAGGCGGGCGCCGCAAGCGATCCGCAACGCGCCCGATTCGCCATTTCCCGGGCAGCGGGAAATGATGACCGGCTGGCCGATATGACATTTCTGAGCGGCAAGGCTGCGCTCGTTTTCAAAGGCGAATTTTGGTAGTTGGATAGAGCAATCGCGATTGAGCAAATAATAAATTTTTTTCAGTTCACGAACTTGCAGCCATTGATTTTCTTCCATCGAATTGGGATCTCGGACGGCAAAGGAAAAAATCGTGGGGTGCGCATCCCAAAGTGATTGGTCCGCGTGTTCCCAGCGATGCAATGGCGGACATTCCAGAAGGAGCAAATCTGCGTTGGCGGAAATGCTGGCGATCAGTTGACTGCGAAACATCTGCAAAATCTCCGTCCTTTGCGGTGAAGAAACGCTGTAAAAATACTTCATTTCTTTGAGCGCGCCGACCCAGCGGAAAAGTAAACCTAGATTTAATTCCGAAGAAAGATGTTGTGACCTTGATTGCAATGATGGCGGGATTTCGCTACGCGTAAAATAATCGGCGAATCCTCGTGGAAAAGGATCCTTGGTGGAGGTGGATTGAACTTGGGCTGGAATCAAGAGCGCACCGCAAAAAGGGGGGCCTGTAAAAAATTTTGACCCTGTAATCAGCACGCAAAAACCGTGTGAGAGGTAGCGATGCAAGTTGCTTTTTTCGAGGCGAAACTGGCAGGCATCAACCACCACGCGAAGTTTTTCGCCCACGGTTTTCTTGAGTGCAAGAACGAAATCTGTATCCGGCGCGACCACGCCAGTTTTGGTGTTATCAACAATGTGAAGAATAATGTTATCAGCCGTCTCGGCTGCTTTCGTGATGGCGGCGGTGAGGAGCTCTTTTAATTCCTTTTCGGCCACACTGGAGCTGCCATTTTTTCGAATCGGAATGGAAACGACTTCAATGGAACTGGCATCTACATCCAGAACCGGCTCGCCTTGGCGCAGGGTCACTCCAAGCGGAGAATGGGAGCTAAAATGCCGCCCTCCCGCCGCCAAGACAGTGCCGGTCCCAACCTCGTCCGGCGCTACAATAATATTCACCAGCGTTTTCCCGGCCGAGCGAAGCAAAACCAGAGGGTAAAGTTCAACGTCGGTTCCAGAGGAGCATAAAATAATTTCCGTTTCGCGTGCATCGAGATTGAGTACTTCGCGCAAATTGCTTCGCACGGATTCAATTTCGATTTCGTATTGCTCGGAAAGATTTTCGTGCGCCAGCGTTTGCATCAACCGCTGCCGCAGCAGCTCTGTTTCACGATAGGCATATTCGGAAACGGACGATGCGGTACACGACGAAAATGTGATTGCATCCGGGCGCGGACGCGGGCTGCAGCCGTATCTGTTGAGACCGGTCGCGGGGTCGATCAAAAGGCGTTCATCGCCTTGTTGGGTGAGAATAAATTCCGTCGGATTTGCCACGCCCGCGTATTTCATGGCGAGGGCAATCCCTTCTTCAATTGGCGATGAGGTTTCCAATTGCGTTTCTTGCAGCGCCAACAACGAATGGAGATGCGTCCCCAATGTTTGAAAAATTTGTTTAACCGAAAGCATCTCCGCAGTTTCCGCGCTCTCTTTGAGCCAGTCCGGAATTTCCAGCGCCATTTGTTGCCGTTCGAACGGTGGCATTTGGAGGAAAAACTTTGTGGTCGTGAACGCAGCCAAAAGGGTGATGGCGAGGGAGCGAGTTGGATCGAGTTGGTGTGAACACAATTCGGACCAGAGCGTTAATTCAATCGCGTGCCGCAAGTGCAAACTAAGAATCGGCACCGAAAAAAACGCGCGCGGGCTGAGAATAATTTGCCCAGCAGCGATTTGAAAATCCACTTCGAGAGTGGCGCGAACCGAGAGGGCGGTTGAGTAGCCGCACAAACCAACTTCCGCTTTCGCCAAGGCTGCGTCCAAAAGTTTTGCCTGAGACGGAGTGATTCCTGAAAACGAAATTTCCCGCGACGCAGCTAACGTTTTTAGCGGATTGTTTTCCGGCTGTTGCAAGGAAAGTTTTGGGGTTTCGCGTGGCATCGAAATAGGTGCATCGGCTGGTCAATCGTAAACGGATTCCATGGCGCGATAAAGTGATTCCACCAGATCAGCTCCGGCGCTAAATTTATTGGTGACGCCGTAAAGTGAAATAGAAGCAGAGATGGGTTTCCGGGCGTCTCGCTTCGGCTCTGTCGCAGCGATCACTTTCAGGTCGCAAAGAAATTCACTCACCGATTTTTCATGATTTTGCGTTACAATCATGTGAATCGAAGGCGGACTTTTCTGACGATCAATCCGCCAGCCTTTTTTTTCCAGTTTCTCGGCGACGGAGAAAATGTCGAAATGATCTGAAGTAAAACAAAATACACTCATGTCGGGTTGGCCGACGATTTTAAATCCTGCAATTTTGATTCCGGCAAATAATTGTGCACGCAGCTTCAATGTTTTCTTTACGAGCTGGAGGTAGCCATTTTCACCGAGCAGCATCAGGCTGGCCCATGCTGAGGCGATACCGCCGCCGGGTCGCGTTCCAAGCATTGCCGGTGAAGCGTAGGCGCCACCGAGCCAATCTGGCTTGGCAAAAAATTGGAATCGTCGGAGCGCAGAATCGCGATAGAGAACCACTGAAGTTCCCTTGGTGGCGAAACCGTATTTATGGAGATCCGCCGAAATTGAAGTAACACCGGGGACAGAAAAATCAAACTTCGGCACGGCGTGCCCAAGTTTTTTCATGAACGGCAAAAAGGCGCCGCCCAAACAAGCATCGACGTGCAAGCCGATTTTACGGCGCTGGGCGAGGGCGCCCAGTTCCCCAATTGGATCAACCATTCCGTAAGGATAGGACGGAGCCGAGGCAACAATGAGCGCGGTATTTTTCGTAATCGCATTGGCCACCTCGTTTGCTTCAAGTCGGAATGCGGAATTCAAATCCACCGTCACCGGTTCCAAATCAAAATAATGGGCTGCTTTGTAAAACGCCGGATGTGCGCTGGCCGGAATCACGATTTGCACCCGACGAAGTTTTGAATTTTTTTTGCGAAACCAATCTCGGTGAGCTTTTACCGCCAACAGAATGCTTTCCGTTCCGCCGGAAGTCATGGTGCCGGCTGCTTGATCGCCCCCGCCCAAAAGACCGGCCATGATTTTGACGACTTCTTTTTCAAATCGACCCAAACTGGGAAACGCCGCAGGGCTCAATCCGTTTGCCGCAAAGAATATTTTGTAAACGTCGAGTAACTGCTGCGTATGTTTTTCTCCAGCATGGTAAACAAGGCTCCAGGTCCGGCCGTTTTTCCAATTCGCATCCGACTTTTTTGCCTCGTTCAGCAGCTTGAAAAGTTTCGCTGAGCCTAAGCCGACTTTTGGGAGTTGTAACATAGGCACTGGTATTTATTTCAAATCAACTGGCGTTGAACGAGCAGTTCGCTCACGCACGATCTGGGGAAACGCATCAATGAATTGTTGTTGAAAAGTTGGAGCGAGAATAGCGAGAGCAGTTTTCCGATCGCTCGCGGAAAGTTCAACCGGAGGACCAAACGGAGTCGTGTTGACATCGACCACGTAAATTTTATTCGTGCCCACGTCGCGCAAAACGTCAAAGCCGCCATAATCCAAATCGAGGGCGCGGCCAAATTTGAGCAGAAGTTCGCGTTCGGCGGGGGAAAAAACATCTTCCGTGCGAAAAAGTTCCACCTTCGTGTTGGCGTCTTTGAAACGCGTTTTGATCGGACGAAGTTTTCGATAAACCAACGGGAGCGTGTTGCGATAGTAAGGCGTGCGTAGATCGAAAATGTGTTCGTCATCGAATTTATTATTGATGAGCCGTTGATAGACGTAGCCGGGGTCAGATTTTTCAATCGGGCAATTCACCACGATGCCGTCGTGCTTGGCGTTGAGCACCGATTTTCTGGCGCAAGTGCCGTTGTGTTTGGTCGGATCAATGCGCAGCGGGTAGCCGAAAACGGATTCAAACACTTCTTCGATTTTATCTTTGCCAATATCCGGGCAGCGACTGTTGAGAAAATAAGCGGGTTTTGGCGGCAACGAACAAGTTCGGACGGTCGTGTCCTGCCAAGCCAATCCAAGATGAGGCCGCTCGGATTCCTTGCGAATTCGCAGGCCAAGAATCAGGCTGATTTTGACAATTTCGTAGCCAAGCTCGCGGGGTTGATCTGGGAAACAAACAATGGTTCGACCGGCGAGCTTGTTTTGAAACCAGCGAATAAATAACGCAGGTTGCGAAATCCAAACGTGCAGATATTTCAGGGGAACGAGGCAATTCAACTGGAGCCAGAGGGATTGGAGTTCCTCGCGCCGGAAGCCGCAGGATTTTAAAACTTTTTTACCAAAGCCGATCATGATTGCGCCGGTTCCAGTTTTTGTTTGGGTTCGCTGATGTGATGGTTCCAACAGTGGTTGACCACGAACAGTCCGCGGGTTTGATCCATTCCGATTCCGCTGTTGTAAACGTCGGTTGGTGCAACTTCAAACGCGACGACTTCCGGCAGAACTAGAATTGTTTCGACTGCGGGTCGAAAAATTTTTACATCTAATAAATAGCGCCCGCCGACCAACGGTAGATTGCAAACCTTCAAATCTAAATATCCTGCTTGGCCGAGTTCATCAATGTTGTAGCCGCTGATGGGCATGGTGCTGAGACGGCAAATCTCCTGGCCGAGATGCGTCTTGATGCTGATCATGAACGACACGGCGCCGCGCGCGAAATCCCCTTTGCACGCGTAATGTGTGCGCAACGTAAAACTTTCGTTCGTGTTCAGATGTTGCAGCGGTTGTTGCTCCGAATTGAACATTTCGATTTCAGTGATTCGGATAGGAGCGTCGGTTGCCTGACGCTCCAGAACATCGTTGACCACATTGTATCCGAGAAATTCGCCATGAACTTCTTTGGTGCCTCGAAGATATTTTGCAATGCAATCGGCGGTTTCGCCGTCATGTTTCAAAATGCCTTGCTCCAGCAGAATTCCCCGAGTGCAAAGTTTTTGCACGGCCGCAAGATTGTGGCTGACAAAAAGAACAGTGCGCCCAGAGCGTGAAACATCCGCCATTTTCCCGAGACATTTTTTTTGAAATTGGATGTCCCCCACTGCAAGCACTTCATCGACCACGAGAATTTCCGGTTCCAAATGTGCGGCGACAGCAAAAGCGAGTTTCACATACATGCCGGAGGAATATCGTTTGACTGGTGTGTCGAGAAATTTTTCGACTTCAGAAAATTCAACGATCTCATCGAACTTCGCTTGAATCTCCCGTTTCTTCATTCCTAGAATTGCGCCGTTCAAGAAAATATTTTCTCGTCCGCTGAGTTCGGGATGAAAGCCAGTGCCGACTTCCAAAAGGCTGGCGATGCGGCCACGCACGCGAATCTCGCCGCAAGTGGGTTCGGTGATTTGGCTGAGAATTTTGAGTAAAGTGGATTTCCCCGCGCCATTCCGTCCGATAATGCCGATGACGTCGCCTTCCTTCACGTCGAAAGAAACATCTTTTAACGCCCAAAATTCGTTGGTGCGTGTTGGTTTTTCCGATTCATTTTTCCGAAAGGCTGAAGTGATGTTTCTGAGGCTGTGCGCAATTTGGTCGCGTAAGCTGTCATGGGCTAACGCAGCGCCCAAGCGATATTGTTTTCCAAGATTACGGACTGAAATGATGGTGGCGGACATGCTTAAATGACATCGGCAAAAGTTTTTTCCGTGGTGCGAAAATAATACGCACCCGTGACCAGAAGAAACAACACGACAGCCATACCCGCCCAGAAGCCGGGCCAATACGGTTGAAATTTTGGTCCCAAAATGCAAAAGCGAAAGCCTTCGATGATTCCAGCCATCGGATTCAAGGAGTTGTAGCAAAACCGCCACTTTTCCGGCACGGTCAGGTTTGACAAGAATGCGACGGGACTGGCGAAGAAACCGATTCGCACGATGAACGGCACAATGTATTTTACGTCGCGATATTTAACATTGAGCGCGCTGAACCAGATTCCGACCGCCATCGAAGCAAGAAAAGCCGCTGCAAAAAATAAGGGAAGCAAAAACAGATAAGGCGTAGGCGGGATTGAATACCAAATCATAAATCCCACGAGCAAACCGAGCGTGATTAGAAAATCCATGCAGCCACTCAGAACTGCGGCTGTAGGAAGGACGACTCGCGGAAAATAGATTTTTGTCACCATGTTCTGGGACATCACCAGTGAGTTGCTGCTTTCAGTCAACGCGTTCGCAAAAAATTGCCATGGAATCAATCCGGCGAAGGTCAGCACTGCATAAGGCACTCCTAGGTCTGGCAGTTTCGCGATTTTGCCAAAGATGATGGTGAAAACGACGGTCGTCAGCAATGGTTGTAAGATAGCCCATGAAATTCCGAGATACGTTTGCTTGTAACGGATGAGAACGTTTCTCCATGCGAGTTGCAGGAAAAGTTCGCGGTACCGCCAAAGTTCAGAAAAGTCGAGCGCCGCCAAGCCGTTCTTTGGGCGTATCACACGCTCGACGGTTTGTAGCTCGGACATAACTTCACTTTTCGCACTCATCCAGTTGAAGGTGCCAAAAGTGTAACAACAGGGCGAGCATTGTATCAAGGAAACGTAAGGTGAACCGAAAACGGCGCGAATCGGCGAGATATTACTCGGATTTTGTCAAAGCAGGTTGTTCGGCTTCCGAAAAAGAAGGTCTTGTCTGACTCTTGAGTTGGCGTTCAAAAAATCTGCTTCGCCATGCTTCAAATGGCCTTTCGATGAGGACGTATGCGCCAACAGCAACAACTATCGGCACTGTCAAAATAGCAATTTCCTGGGGCAATCCGTGCAATCTTCTTAAAATTGGTTCGGCTGCGAACAGAGTGATGGGGTGCAAAAGATAAAGTGGATAGGAAATTTCACCGATTTTTCGATCAGCGACGTTGCGTTGTGTTGCGGCAAAGAGCAGCGGGATTGACAATAGCGTCAGCGCCAGAAATCCCCAACGACGCATTTCTTCAGGCAGGGGAACGCCTTTGTAGAAAAAAACGGCAGCGCACATCGCCAGCGTGAAGGCATGGCGCGTTACGGGTTGGCTTCGGATGAAATTTTCCGCACGGGGAAGAAAGCGGTAAGCGAGTGATCCCAGAACAAAAAGTCCTGCTTCAAAGGGAAAGAATCGATTGTGCCATGGGTCTTCGGAAAGGTTGAACATCTGAGCGGCGGAAATTCTAAGCGCAAAAGTAAACGCAACGAAGGCGAGTTGAAAGCGCACGCTGCGGCGCACGATGAATGGAGCAACCAGATAAAATAACAATTCAACCGATAAACTCCAGGCTGGCGGAACCAGCATGAATTTCACAGCGGGCAATTGCTCCGCCGCCCAATTAGTCGTGAAGTGCATTGTCAGGGGATCGCCCGACAATCCCAAAAACATCACTGAATCAAGCCCAAGCATTGTGGCTTGCGAAACGCAAAGAAAAAGCAACGTGGAGAACGAAAAATTGCCCCCAAATTGAGACCATGCTTCCAGCTTTCCCACAATGTGGTTCGCTCGAAAACTATAGAGAGCACCAATCCCGAGGACACAAATTGCCGCGACCCAATACATCGGCACCAGCCTGAGATAGCGTTGTTTGTAAAAAATCCACGTCGAACCCGGAAAATTGTATTTGCCGTTTAGGATCAACGCCATGTAGAAGCCTGAAATAATATAAAAACCTTCCACCGCTACATACCCCGGTAACGTTCGAGCAAAAAGCGGCAGACTCTCGCTCATGTGCGAGATAACAACGGCGAGCGCGAGAAGCAGACGAACAATTCCCATACAAATTAAGAATTAAATTCCGGCTGATGAACTGCGCCGATTTTGCGAAACAGGGAATTATTCATGAATCGAGTTTACTTCATTTTTCAGTCGGTTTGCGAGCAACATTTATGTTCGCACGATGTTTTGACCCGCCTGTCCATTTCCAGATAAACTCACTGAAATGTGCGCCATCTGCGGAATCGTGAATTTCAGCGGCCAGCCTGTGAACCAATCGGAACTGGTCGCAATGCGCGACGTGATGGTCAATCGCGGACCGGATTTTGGGGGTGAATTTCTCCACCAGAATGTAGGGCTCGGCCATCGTCGGCTGAAAATTATCGACCTTTCAGCAAATGGAAACCAGCCGATGCCCAACGAAGACAAATCGGTCTGGGTTGTTTTCAACGGCGAGATCTACAATTTTCAGGAACTGCGCGAGCAACTGCACGATCATCAGTTTCAATCGAGGTCGGATACCGAAGTTATCGTTCACGGTTACGAAAAATGGGGCGAAAATCTTTTTTCCAAACTCAACGGCATGTTCGCCATCGGAATCTGGGACGCACGAAAAAAAACGTTAATTTTGGCCCGCGACCGTTTTGGCAAGAAACCGCTTTTTTACACGGAACAAGGCGGGTCGGTTCAATTCGCCTCGGACATCAAAGCGTTTTGGCAAACACAGTCGTCCAAGTTGACCATCAATCCGGAGGCGATTGATTGTTTTTTGCATCATCTTTCTCCGACGCAACACCACTGCATTTTCAATGAAGTTCAAAAAATCAAACCGGCGCATTACACCATTTTCAACGTGAATGGCTCGAAAGAAATTCGTTATTGGCAGCCGTCGTTTCGCGGCAAAGAAAAATTTTCTGAACCTGAAGTTTTGGAACGGATCGACGTCGAATTGCGCGGCGCTGTCAAACGCCGTCTCGTCAGCGATGTTCCGCTGGGCGCATTTTTGAGCGGCGGAATTGATTCCAGTTTGATTGTCGCCTTGATGAGCCAGCTTAGCGACAAGCCGGCGAAAACTTTTTCCATCGGTTTTGAAGAAGCGGATTTTTCTGAACTGGAATATTCCCGCGCCGTGGCCGCCCGCTACAAAACTGAGCATCAGGAAATTATTCTTAAACCCGACGTGCTGGAAATTCTCCCCTCGCTCGTTTGGGAATACGGCGAACCGTTTGGAGATTCGTCCGCCATTCCCACATATTACGTTTCCAAAGCCGCGCGACAATTTGTGACCGTCGCGCTCACTGGCGATGGCGGCGACGAAATGTTCGGCGGCTACGACATCGCGCGCGCCTCGTGGTATTCGCATCAACTCAATCGCTTTTTGCCACAATCCACCATCCGCGCTCTCGGAAATATCGGGATCCAAAAACTGAAAACACTTTCGGTTCATGGTAGCGACAATCCCGCAATTCGTCACAGCTATACTCAAGGCTGGACTCCATCCGCCAAAAAAGATCTCTACACACCTCAATTCAAATCACTTTTAGGAAACCACGAGCCACATCATATTTTTTCTGAATACCAATCCGCGCTCAAGGGATTGAGCATCATTGATCAAAATTTGTTGCTCACGATTGTGGGCCGTTTGCCGAATGATTATTTGATCAAGGTCGATGTCGCCTCAATGAAGAGCGCGCTGGAATTGAGGAGCCCGCTGTTGGACTATGAAATAAGCCGTTTGTCTGAATCCATCGATCCGATGTTGAAGGTCAAGGGCGGTTGCCAAAAATATTTACTCAAGAAACTTTCGGAACGCTACCTGCCGCATGAAGTCATTTACCGACCCAAGCGCGGATTTGCTTTGCCGCTCAAACACTGGTTAAGAAGAGAATTCGCGCCCGTGGTTTCCAATCTATTACTGGAAGGCGAAATCGTGAAAATCGGGTGGTTCAATCGCGATTGCATTTCAAAAACATTGAAGCAACACAAAGCTGGCGCAGATCATACCCATCAAATCTGGACGCTGCTTTGGCTGGAACTTTGGTGGCGAATGTTTATCGGAAGAAGTTTGAAACTCGATGACAGTTTAAAAAATTGACGCTTATTTTTTTGTCAATTTTCCCATGGCATCTTTCATTTCGGCCAAGTGAACATCGGCGCTTGGACTGTCGGTGACGTGTGCGATTCTTCCGTCTTTACCAATGAGAAAACTGACGCGGCGCGCCATGTTTTTTCCGGCCTCACGGCGGACGCCATAAGCATCGGCAATTTTTCCGTCCGTATCAGCGAGAAGCGGGAAATTTAAATTATACTTTTGGATGAATTTCTGATGGCTCTCGGAGGAATCAAAGCTCACGCCGATGACTTCAACGCCATCTTTTTTAAAGTCGCCCATGCGATCGCGCAATCCGCAGGCCTGTTTCGTACAACCGGATGTGTCGTCTTTAGGATAGAAATAGAGCAGCACATTTTTTTTACCAATCGCCTCGCTCAATTTCCAGTTTTTTCCATCCTGATTTTTGCCTTCGACTAACGGAGCTTTGTCGCCCGTTTTTGGCGTGGCTGAGTGGGCCGCGTTGATAAAAAAGAAGCACGCCACAGAGGCGATTACAGAAAGAATTTTATTTTTCATAGTGGTTTCGCGAACAAATTACGCCTCTCGTGGAAATGTTGTCAACTATCGGACGGGGGGTATGCCGCAACGATGTTTACCAATTTTTTCGGGACCACGATGATTTTCTTGATTGCCATTCCCTCGAGGAATGGTTTGACCTTGTCGCTCGCCAGAGCAGCCCCTTCGAGTTCTTTGTGAGTCGCATCGGCAGAAAGCACGAGGCGGTCGCGCAATTTTCCGTTCACTTGAATTGGAATTTCGATCTCATTTTCGATCAACAACGCCGCATCGAATTTCGGCCAATCTACATACGCCAATGCAATTTTTTGGTCGGGGTTCAATTTTTCCCAAAGTTCTTCGGCTAGATGGGGCGAGAACGGTTGGAGCAAAATTAAAAAATCTCGCAGCACCGAAACTGGTTTCGTCTCCCAAACAATCGCGTCGTTCACAAAAACCATCATCGCGGAAATCGCGGTGTTAAAACGCATTCCATCCAAATCATCCGTGACTTTTTTGATGCAGGCGTGAAGCGTCTTGAGTTGCGACGGTGAAGCGGGAACATCTTTGATCGTCGCGCTCAACTGGATTTTCTCCAACAACTCTCTGTGCCTCTGTGCCTCTGTGGTTGATTCAGCTTGTTCAAATTCGGTTTCGCTTTTTTCATCGACGAACAGACGCCAGACGCGACCAAGAAATTTATAAACGCCCGCAACGCCATTCGTGTTCCACGGCTTCACCATTTCGAGCGGGCCCATGAACATTTCGTAAAGGCGAAAAGCGTCGGCGCCGTATTCGCCGATGACGTCGTCGGGATTGACGACGTTGCCGCGCGATTTCGACATTTTTTGTCCGTCTTCGCCGAGAATGAGTCCTTGATTGACAAGTTTGAAAAACGGTTCGGGCGTCGAAACGTAGCCGAGGTCGAACAAAACTTTGTGCCAGAACCGCGCGTAAAGCAGATGAAGAACGGCGTGTTCCGTGCCACCGACATACAAATCTACTCCGGCGGATTTGCCATTGGACGCCATCCAATAATTATCCGCTTCTTCGCCAACAAAATTTTCCGAATTTTGCGCATCAAGATAACGCAGATAATACCAACAACTGCCCGCCCATTGCGGCATCGTGTTCGTTTCGCGAATTGAGCCGTCAGGCAAATTCATCCAATCTTTGGCGCGAGAGAGCGGCGGTTCGCCACCGGGCGCGGGTTTGTAATCGGTGAGTTCTGGCGGCATCAATGGCAACGCGGATTCCGGCAACGCTTCGTGATAAAGTGGCTGACCGCTAGGTCCGTTCGCGTCGCGCTTCCAAATAATCGGGAACGGCTCGCCCCAATAACGCTGACGGCTGAAAAGCCAGTCGCGCAGTTTGTAGTTGATGGTTTTTTTGCCGAGACCTTTTGCTTCGAGCCAGTCGGTGATTTTCTTTTTGGCGTGGGAGGTTGGCAATCCGTTCAGTGAAATATCAACGTTGTTAGAATTGATTGCGACCCCGCAATCTGTAAATGCGGTGGGCATTGCTCCTGCATCTCGCGAATAATAACTTTGAAAGTCGTGAAGCTGCTGATCCGTAATTTCTGAAAGTTTTTGTCCCGTGTCTTTCTCATACAAATTTTCTAAAAACCAATTTTTCGGCGGAGAAACGACTGCTTGTATTAAAAGCTGGAACTGACGTGCAAAAGCGAAATCTCGTTCATCATGGGCGGGAACAGCCATGATGGCGCCCGTCCCATAACTGGCGAGAACGTAGTCGGCAATCCAGATTGGAATAGATTTACCGTTAACAGGGTTAATTGCATATGCACCTGTAAAAACGCCGGTTTTATTCTTTGATAACTCTGCTCGTTCAATGTCGCTTTTGCTTGCTGTAGTGGCTCGGTAAGCAGTGATTGCAGATTGCGGATTTTCCTGTGCAGATTTGTTATAACCTTTCCATCTGTCGGGAGTGTTCGACGGCCACTCGTTTGGAGCGATTTCATCCACAAGCTTATGCTCCGGCGCGAGAACCATGTAAGTTGCGCCGAACAACGTGTCGGAGCGCGTGGTGAACACGCGGATTTTTTCGTTCGATCCTGCGACCTGAAAATCCACTTCTGCTCCTTCACTGCGCCCAATCCAATTGCGCTGCATTTCTTTGAGCGAATGGCTCCAATCAATTCCGTCCAAATCGTTCAACAAACGTTCGGCGAAGGCGGTGATGCGGAGCATCCATTGTCGCATCGGTCGGCGCACAACGGGGAATCCACCGACTTCGCTTTTGCCGTCGATGACTTCTTCGTTGGCCAAAACGGTTCCGAGTTCTTCGCACCAATTTACCGGCGC
>JBKJOZ010000322.1:0-3632 GCA_046595315.1 Limisphaerales bacterium | reverse complement strand
GTCGGAAAATGTGAACTTTACCTGCTTGTTTTTGCAAAAACGCGGATGGATCGGCAATGCTCCGCGCTTGTTCCAAAGTTTGCGGTTCCAGAATGCCCAATTCTATTTCCACCATGTGCGGCAGGTTGGTAATCGCCGCCCCACCCTTGGTTGGAAACGAAACCAGTAAATTGTCTTTTTGGATTTCCACGCCTTGGCCGTCGAGCACTCGCACTTTGAAATGAATCACGCCATCCGCCACGCGGCTGAAATCATCGGACCACGATTTTGTGCTGATGGCGTTGGCGATGGCCGCACTAAAACGTGGGGCGAAATTTAAATCGGTAGCATCCAAAGCGTTCGTGACCACTTCAAAACGATAAAGCGCGCCGACTCCCAGCTGACCAGCAGGCGCGGGCGCATTGCTGATGGCGTAACCGACTCCCACCCAGTTCGGGTTGACGTTGGCCATGAGAAACAAATCGTAAAGTTGATTGGTGCGAGAAAGATTCGTGGGAACGGATTGCTCGACGTCGTTCGCCACGTGTTGCAGAAAAAAATTTGTAATTCCGGGTGAAGCGGTGTCCGCGAGTTGCTCCAAATCGCGCGCCACCAGATCCATCACGGCACGCCCGCCTTCAAACACATCGACTTGTTTTAAACCGCCGCGAAAAGCCCGTTGCGTCTGGTTAAACATCGCCGTCAAACCCAGCATCATCACGACAAGCAACGTGGTCGCAACCATCATTTCCACGAGGGTCAACCCGCTTTCGCCGAATGTTTTTTTAGAACGTAAGTTCATGGTTTGGCGTAGAGTTGCGGTTGGAAAAAATGCTGTTGGTTGCCTATGCGCAATACTTGCCCGGCAGCGACTGAACGGAAAAGTTGGCGGTTGGGACCAATCTTGCCACCCGCCAACAATGGCCATTGAAAGTTCAAGCGCAGCTCGTGGGTGTTGGCGCGGAGATTAGGGACTTCCTCAAAACGATTTGAGCTAGCTATCCACCGATTCAAAAGACTGGCCTTACCATTTGCAGTCGGGGACGGCGTATTGATATAAGCGACATAATCATTGGAATGCTGGACCCAATTCGTCGAATCATTTGCAAAAAATTGGAACGGCACAATCTCCGTGGTGAGCAGATAACTGAAGGCCAAATCTTTACTCGCGCCGGCTTGTTCGACGGCCGAACCGGTCAAGGCGCGAACATGCGCTTCGACTCGAATCACCACTTGGGTCGTCCCGCCATTAATATTTAAACTTCCTTTCGGTGAGCTGAGTAGCGCCACGATGTTGCTCCCCGTTTTGTTTGCCGCGAGATTATAAAAATTCGTGTCGGTGATCGCGTTGTTCAAATTTGTATCGCCGAGCGGGATTAGAACCACGCCGATTTGATCCACATAATTCGTCAATTGATCCAATCCTTTCGCGCCGGTGCGAATCGCTTCCATCCAATACGGCCCATCCTGATTGATAATCGTGTCTTCGCGATTGTCTTTTTGCACCGTTAAGCCAGTCGGAAGAACGCCAATAATCGCCACGAGCGCAAAGGCAATCACCGCCAACGCAATGGCAATTTCAATCATGGTGAAGGCGCGAGTGGATGAGCGACTCCAACCTTCTTGGTGTGAAAAATTTAGGTTCATTGGATAATTTCCCGCTCCACACGCGCGCGACCAGTCAGCCAGTCGATGCGAACCCAATTCTTGTTGCTGACCGAGTTTTGCGACGGGGTTTCGATTGCGTCGGCGGGACCGAGAACAGGTTCTCCTTCGGCATTTCGCGCATAAAAAATACTGCCGCGCGCCAGGGGGATGGTCGCGCCTTCGTATCCTCCGGAAGAATTTTTTTCAGAAACAAGTCGCCCTTGAGAATCAAATAAAATGCAGGGCAGGAATACGCTGGACGGGCTGTCTTTTGAAGGAAATGGAATCGCCATATAACGGAACGGGCGGCTGGTTTCAGAAATTGAAAGGCGCGCATTTTCGGAAGCGGTGCCGGAAAACTTATTGGTCGCGACAAAAATTTTATCCGGCAGCGATTTCCAAGGCGTTAAATATTTGATGGTATCACGTCCCGGTTGATCTCCCACACTGTGCGGACTGAAAAGTGCGTAGGTCGTGTATTGGCCATTAAACAAGTTCGACGCTTGTTTTTGTTGAGCGGGAGGAAGGGCATCGAAAAAAGTTTGATTCACCACCGTGGGGGAAATGAAAACTACATAGACAGATGAACGAGTGCTGATGGCTTTGAGTCGCGCGTAGGCCAGATCGTCCATCAACTGACGCGTTGCAGCCGTCATGGTGTTGGCGTCGCCCCACCCTTTTAAATGCGGCAAACCGATCCCTGCCAGCAACGCGATAATCGTGATGACGAGCAACATTTCAATCAACGTGAATGCGCGGGCGCTTCGTCGGCATCTCGCGAACGCAATCGTTGAATTTGTGGTTGCTGCGTTTAAGTTCATTTTCCAGCCCAGCTTAAAATGTTGTCTTTATTTTCGTTGGCATTTGCCTTCGCCGCCGAATCAACTTTGCCATCTGGTCCAAACGACCAAACCATGACTCCGACGTTGGCTTCAAAATGATCTCCAGAGCTTGGCGCACGATACAGGCCATTGAATCCTTTGTCGCCGCTCTCCTGAGCCACCGCGACATTCCGATAAAAACCGTCACGACATTTGTCATCGTAATTAAAATCAAGCGTCACGATGTAGGGATTTCCCCATGGATCACGGAATACGAGATCGTCTCCGACTCCGCCAGGACTGGTAGTCCCGCTGACGCGCTTGGCGTTGTAGAATTGAATTTTGCGAGGGTTGCGGGCAAAATCCTTGTTGCAAGTGGGATTTCCAGTGCTTGGAAACGTTTCTAAATTAAGGAGAATGGCCATCAACTCAGCGTTGCTGGTTTGATAAGCGCCCGCATTTCCGCTAGTGCCGACCGTATTATCCGGCAAATAACCCGTGCCCGCCGTCCCAAAAGTGAAATCCGGAGATTCGCCACTCGGACCGGGCAGGGAATTAACTGCATTAGTGTTTCCCGGATAACGTCCGTATTCCGACTGATATTGCGTGATTGCCGCGACCAGATTCGCCATTTCCGTTCGTGCCTGCGCGATTTTCGCCTTCTGTTTCGCCTTGGCCAACGCAGGCAAAAGCAAGCCCGCCAGAATGCTGATGATCGCGATGACCACGAGCATTTCGATCAAAGTGAAACCACGGCGGAGCGCCGCAAAATTTTTACGCGGTCGCGGCGTGAACGGTGCGAAGGCGTATGGCGCCAACGTATTTTTCGCAATCCGGTTCACCTGCAACGACGGGTGAATTTGTGGTTCCCACGAACGATCCGTCCAACGCACAGCCAATTGCTGTTCTTTATTTTTTGAGTTCATAATCACTCTTTCCAATTCCCGATGATGTTTGTTTTTCCGCCAATTAAAATTTCCGCCCATAAATCAAATGATTCGGGGTTATGCGTGGGCGCGACCGAGTTGTAACGCCAGGTATTTAGTTTTTTCCCGTTGGGATCAGTCACGTCATTCGGGCCTTCCACTGAGACCACCAAAAGTTCGACGTCGGGAGTCGTGCTCAATGCCGCGTACGACTTCACGCTTGGAAAGAAATTTTTCACCTCGCCGCTTTTGTCTGCCG
>JBKJOZ010000238.1:0-3453 GCA_046595315.1 Limisphaerales bacterium | reverse complement strand
CTGGTAGTTCAGGCCGAATCAACGTCTCGTTCGCTGTTGTGATCTTGCCAGGGCTTCCGCAGCTAATTCGTCGTAACGGGCCAATTGGTTAGTGTTCAGCAATTCGCGAACGCGCGGGGAATATTGCGCAAACAATTCTTTGCTCTGGTTGGGTCGCCTCCTGAGGGCGGCCGCTTTGTTGCCCCATTCTTCGCACAGAGGACGGAGGGCGATTTTTTGTGCAGCGGTGAAATGGAGGTTGGCATCTAGTTGTAGAAATACGTGTTCGCCCGGAGTTCCAGTGGTAACCGCAGTGACGTTGGGTGGCACCGGTTTTAAAAGCCAACCCGTGATGCCGCCCAAGACAAAAATGAGCGCAAAGCAAAGCGAAATGAGCAAGCGTCGTTTCATATTTCGATTCAAAAAAGTGAAGTGTCGTCGTCCACGTTGAGAACAATGTTTAATGGGTTTTCCGCAGACGGCGGCGCTGGATGAAACATGGCTATGGCAAGCACAATGGCCGTGGCCGTGCCGAGTGACCAGAGGCCAGCGCGTTCCCACAACTGTAAAGAATCCGGGGTGGCGGCGGCGACCGGCCCGCGTTTCCAAACGGACACAACTTGACGGGCAAAATCGCGACGATTTTCAGGCGTGGCGATAGTTGGTTGCGCGCGGCGAGCCAATGTGATGAGGTCCGAAAGTTTGCGGCGTTTGGGATTCATGGTTGTTGCTTCTCCAGTTTCTTCCATGCGGCTTTGAGTTTCTGGCGGGCGCGGAAAGCGCGGATGCGGGTGACGCCAGCGTTCGAGCCGGTGAGCGAGCAGACTTCGGTGATGCTTTTTTGTTCGAGATCGAGCCAGCGGACGAGGGCTTGTTCGTCCGGTTTCAATGTGGACAGAAGTTTGTCCAGCAAATCACGAGCGGTTTCGTCCGTAGCTTCGTCGGAAGCTTGACCGGGCGTTTCTGTGAGAAAGATTTGTTCTTCCTCGCTGAGATCGGCCCAGCGCCATTCGGGACGCGCGCGTTGGCGGCGCAAGCGATCCTGACAGGTGAAGAGCGCGATGCGAGAGACCCAATTCTCGAACGGCACTTCGCCGCGAAATTGATCCAGCTTGCTGAACATTTTCATGAACACTTCCTGCATTAAATCTTCGGGATCGTCGCGGCGAGGCAGGTGCGCCAAAACAATTTTTTGAACGTGATCATGAAGCTGTTCGACGACATACCGTGCGGCCTCGTCGTCACCTGCCCGCACGCGCGGCAGCCATTCGCTGAGCTTAATGCGCTCATCGCTCGACTCAGACGTGGGCAATTTAGTTTCATGACTCATCCAGGGAGACGCAGGTCTCGGTTGGTTGTTACTAAAAAATTTTCCCGAGGGCGAGCTGGTTTGAGGAAATAACAGGTCATCAAAATATTTTGTAACAGCGGGATGCAGGTTGCGTCTCCCGCTTGTGGAGGATATTGCAATCCGTTCCCGCTGAGGGAAAACACGAGAAATCAACTTAATCGAATGAAAAAAATCCTGTTCTTGACCCGCTTATTGACTGTTTGTTTGTTGGCGTCTCTCGCCCCCAAAGCCACGGCGGCGTTGTTGCAACTTCAGCGCGTTCCCACCAACCAAGTGCAGCTCACTTGGCAATCGAGTTCTAATTTTTCCGAGTCGCTCGAACACTCTTCGAATCTGGTGAGTTGGCAAATCGTGATGCGCCCTTACCCCGCGCAGGTCACCAACAGCGTTCTCACGAATGTTCTACTCGCCGCAGTGCCGAAAGATTTTTTTCGGTTGCGCTTCTCCACGCTGACCAATACGCCGATTCCCACTGCGCCGGGGATGCACACAAATCTCATGCTTGTTTCTGGTGGGTTGACCCGTAATTACCGACTGTTTATTCCAACGAATTATAATCCGACCAACGTTGTCCTCGCGCCACTGGCCGTGATCTTGCACGGGGGTGGTCAATCAGCGGATTTATTTGCCGCGTTGCATCCGGCTCTGTTCACGAATGCCGATACGAATGGCATGATTTTAGTGCTGCCGGACTCAACCCGACGTGATGACACGACCAGTTGGATGGTCGCTGATCCTCGTCCCTACGAAGCATTTGTAAACGACACTCAATTTATTCTTGATCTCGTCAAGGTGTTGAAATGCGCCCTGGCGGTGGATAACTACCGAGTCTATGCAGGCGGTTTTTCCAACGGTGGCCAAATGGTGCACAAGTTGGGCATCGAGACGACCAACACCTTCGCCGCACTGGTGAGCGTCGCCTCGACCATTGCTGGCGCTCAGGGCACCGACACCATTGTCCTACCGGGACCCTCTTTGGAGCCGTATCCAATCCTGATCGTCAATGCCACCAACGACTGTATTCGTCCCTACTACGGCGGTGTAAACATTGAAGGCTCTGGACAATCTCCGGCGGCGGCGGCGGCAAATTACTGGGTGACAAACAACGGCTGCACCACAAATGCGATTTCATATTTCGTCACTAATTTTGTGACGAACTATAACAGTATCAATCGTTTCAAAACGGAGTGTTACACCCCCGCGATCACCAACGGGCTGGTCACAAACTCTGCTGTGCTCGCCCGCTTCACCACTTGCGGCAACGACAAGAGTGTTAACTTTGTGACGTTGACCGAAGGTGGTCACGAATGGCCGAACCTGAGTGACAATGTTGGTTTCGACGCCAACGCGGCGGTGATCGCATTTTTCCTTCAGCACGCGCGGACGAATTATATTCAACCCAACTGGACTGGGTCACAGCAGGTCAGCGTGACATCTCCGATTCAAAACGGCGGGACATTTCAGGCCCAAATTACTTTACAAAATCCCAGCTCGGCCATCATCTCGTGTGGTTCTCTGGTTTGGTTCAATCCGAATCCGAGCATCCTCAAGTTCACCAGTTGGACGACGCCCTCGGGGAGCATGGTGACAACCAACGCTGAGGGCGACTTGAGTTGGAGCTTTGACCGCATCCCGGCCAATAGCTCGCTGACTCTTAACATCAATGGTGTCGCAAATGTCACCTTCGGTGCGGGCCAGGAATTTTTTGACATCGTCAGCCTTGTGAGAACATTCGGTGCAATCGGCGGAGGTTTTAGTGACACCAACATCACCATCAGAGTTTTGTCGCAGATGGATTACGGCGACGCTCCAGCTTCTTTTCCGACACTTTACACCAACAATGGCGCGCGGCATTCCATCAGTGCGCTGCGACTCGGCGCCTCCATCGACGTGGAACCAGATGGCATTCCTTCCGTCAACGCAGACGGCGATGACAACAACAACCTCGATGACGAAAATGGCATCCAGTTTATTACTTCACCTCAAGCGGGACAGATTCTCGACCTCGCCATCTTTTCCTCCGCAGCGGGCCGAGTGGATGCGTGGGTGGATTACAACCGCAATGGCAACTGGACCAACGGCAACGAACAAATTTTAGCCAGCTTACCGGTTGTCGCCGGAAG
>JBKJOZ010000217.1:0-8877 GCA_046595315.1 Limisphaerales bacterium | reverse complement strand
CGCAACGAAGTTCTCACCGTTTTATTGGCGCGCCCTGATCGCACTTCAGTTTTGCTGAGCGGGATTGAGCAAGGCGCAGTGAGCGCGAGTGATTTGTCATCCTCGCAAATCAAGTTTCTCAAAAATCATCGCGATGCTGGAATTAAAACCCAATCTGCAAAATTATTTGCGCACCTTGGAGTAGCGCGACGTGAGGAAGTCGTGAAAACTTTTCTGCCCGCGCTTGCGCTCACCGGAAATCCTGAAAAGGGGAAAGTAATTTATGAAGAGCGCTGTTCCTCGTGCCATCGTTTTGAAAAGAGCGGTTTCGCCCTTGGCCCCGATTTGGTGACTGTGAAAAATACCGGCAAAGATAAAATGCTCATGAACATTCTCGATCCGAATCGCGAAGTTGCGCCCAACTACAAAGCGTTCGAGGTGGAAACAAAGAACGACGAAACATTAATCGGCCTCGTTGCCAACGAGACAGCCACCAGCGTCACGTTGCGGCAGGCTTTCGGAAAAGAGAGCGTGATTTTGCGTTCACAAATCAAAAAACTGCAAAGCCAGGAACACTCACTCATGCCCGAGGGACTGGAAGCCGGACTAAAACCGCAAGACCTCGCCGACTTGCTCGAATACCTCACCAAATAATGGCGCCACATTCTGTGTCGCCGTTGTTGTCGCATGATTATTTTCGAAGATGAACATCTGTTGGTCATCAACAAACCAGCGGGAGTCAACACGCATTCACCCAGCCCGTTCGCCGGCGAAGGAATTTATGAATGGCTGAAAAACCGCGAACCCCGTTGGTCAAATCTCGCCATCCTGCATCGCCTCGATAAAGAGACTTCCGGCGTAATTATTTTCGGCAAAACGACTGCGGCCAATCGCTCTCTCACCGCTCAATTTACCGGACGTGAAGTTAGAAAAAAATATCTTCTGCTGACCGACCGCGATGTTTCCTTCAAAAATCTAAAAGCTGAATCTGTCTTGGTCAGGGCAGGGGACAAATATTTAAATCGCGCGATTCATTCCGGCGGAGAACGCGCTGAAACACATTTTAGAAAATTGAAATCCGGAGCGGCGGAAAAATTTTTGATTGAAGCTGAACCGATCACCGGCAAGACGCATCAGATCCGCGTTCATGCAGCGGCGAATGGTTTTCCAATTCTGGGCGACACGCTTTATGGAGGCACGGAGGGAGCGCGCGTTTTTCTGCACGCTGGAGAAATTTCTTTCGAACATCCGGAGACGAAAAAGCGGATGACGCTGAGCGCACCGGAAACATTTTTCGAAGATGCGCGCTCAGCATTGCGAACCTCGATAATTGAACCCGAGCTGACCAACGCGTACCGATTAATTCATGGTGCCGCTGATGGTTGGCCCGGTTGGTATGTGGAACGCCTGGGAGATTTCCTGCTCTCGCAATCTGAACAACCGTTGGGTCCGCCCCAACAAAAAGTTCTGGAATCTCTGCTGGGAAAATTTTCACTTCGCGGCGTTTATCACAAAATTCTTAGCCGTCGTGTCCGACAAATTTCCGGGGCCGACGCTTCGCCGAAATTATTTTCAGGTGAAAACGCTCCCGAAGAATTAGTAATTCGCGAAAATGGAATTCAATTCGGATTGAGCTTTAACGAAGGCTATTCCGTCGGCTTGTTTTTGGATCAACGCGAGAATCGCCGGCGCTTGTTAACTCGCTACATCGCGCCTGAGTTTTTCCTCCCTGACGCTGGTCAAAACTATTCCGTTCTCAACACGTTTGCTTACACCTGTGGATTTTCCGTTTGCGCCGCCAAAGCGGGTGCAACCGTGACCAGTCTCGATCTTTCTAAAAAATATCTGGAATGGGGTAAGCGCAATTTCATTTTGAACAACCTCGATCCTGCGCAGCACGATTTTATTTACGGTGATGCTTTTGATTGGATGAAACGTTTTGCAAAAAAGAGCCGAAACTTTGATGTCATCATTTTAGACCCTCCCACCTTTTCACAATCGAAAGAGCAGGGGACATTTCAAGCGGAAAAAGATTTTGGAAAACTGGTTGCAGCATCATTGCCTTTGTTGAAAAGCGGCGGAATTCTCCTCGCCTCCACCAACGCTGCGAATTTGAAACCAGAGAAATTTCTCGACTTAATTCGCGCTGCCGCCGACTCAGCGAAAAGGGAAATAGCTCAACAACATTACGTTCCCCAACCGCTCGATTTTCCAGTCACTCGCGAGGAGCCCGCTTATCTGAAAACAGTCTGGTTGAAAATTGATTAGATCATTTCGGGTCTTGATCCATTGATCGGGAAATCAAACTTGGCCCCGATTTGCTTCGTGAATTACGGATCAAGAGGAAAACCAAAGAGCCCGCGCCCAGTAAGAGCAACACTCCGACGAAGATAAATTTTTTATACCTGCCGGGTTGTAAAGATGCCATTGGCGCCTCAGCAAGAGATGGCGCGTGGGATAATTCCTGCGTCACGTGGCTTGAAGGAAATATTTTTGGCGAAGAAGCCACTTCCTGAATTTGCGATTTTGCGCTGGCCGTTTGCTCAGGCTCCGGATTTGGCACCGGTTGGAGTGGGGCAGGTGCAATGACACTCAGTGCAGTCGATGTTGTCGGCGAATTGGTGGATTGATTTGCGACCAAAGAAGGCGCGTTGGTTGATGGCGCTGATTCAACGAGGTTCGTAGAGCTAGCGCCGGAAATAAAATTTGTTTTTGTCTGAAGCACAGCACTTGGGACAACGTTTGATAAAGTGGCATCCAACGAAGGTGATATTGCCGCATTCGTGGTTTGGCTGGATGAACTACTTGCGTTCGTTACGGTGATCGGCGAAGTCGTTATTGGCGGCACATTCGTCGTGACCACCTTTCCGATGATGATGTTAGATTTTGCAAATCGCCGTGGCGGCACTGCTGGATTTGTGGGCGTGGAAGTGTTTATAAGCGTCGGAGCATTCGTCTTAATTTGCACGATCGGTATTTCCGGTAATGGAGCCGTTGGAATTTCGATCGGGCCAAGCGTGGAATTTACGGCGAAAGCGACAACTTTTCCATTTCGTCCGACCAGCGAGGTAACAAATGGAATTTTTGCGTCGCGCAACTCACGTTCGTAAATGGAATAAAGCGAATTAATTTCTTTATCAAATGGTGTTCCACGAATTGGTTCAGTGCCCGAGGAAATCAAAATTACCGTGACAGCCCTAGACGAATTTATCACCGAAAAAAGCGGGGGCAGCACTGTCGTTTGCAGCCTTCCTTTTTTTTCGTACCGTTGTCTATTGAGATAGTCAACCGCCGCTTCTGCTAGTTTTTTACCTTCGTCTGGCGTCCATTGCTGCATCGGAAATTCGGGATTTAGACGATCATTAAAAGTCCAGAGCCCAAAAGTATCGCCTGAGCGCATTCGCCCACGAGCACCCGATGTGACCAGGTTACGAATTGTTTCCTGCGCTGCATTCGCGGATCGATTCATCAGCGACGAGGTTTCAACCACAAATAAAAATCTATTTTCGATTGGATGGGAGGACGGTTCGGCGGCTGATGTGGAGAAAACAGAACATACCAGCAGGAACATGAAGATTTTTTTCATTAACGAGAATTTTTAAACTTATTTTGCTCGCGACGGTTATAATTTTTTATGTCGTGCGCTTGTTCCTTCAACGTGTTTTCAATTGCCTGAATAAAATTTAAACAACTCGACGCCATCCCGCCCATCGCGATAACGGTATCGCGTTCGGCGTGGTCATCGGTCACCGCCAACACTTCACCGAAAGAACTCATCCGATGTGAGACGCGCTCGATAATATCATCAGCTGTTTGACCCGCGCGTGAAAATAAAATCTCAAGTTCAGGCGTGGACTGGGTTTGTGGCGTTCCTGTTGGGGCGCCACCGCCATCAAAAACAACGGTGATCGGCGTTCCAATGGCATCGCGATAAAGGGTCAGTTGATGAATCAATTCATCGCGAGCCGCTGCGGAATGCCGCGCTTTTCCGTGCGCAAGTTCCGGCCAGCTATGCAACAAGCTGTATCCATCTACGAGAATTCGCACCAAAGCCATGGGAAGAGTTTGCCTGAAATCGGAGAATATACACAGGTTAAACGCACTGGCAGTGGATGAACAACGGAGGAATCACTGTCCCCAAATGTTGAAAATTATTACAATTACGGTCGATGAACTTCGCTTTCAGAATTTAGAGTGAAATCAAAACGAGGTTCAGCAAATTGATAATAAAGCTCAAAATTATCCATGGCGACTTGCCTAACATGCTTAATCGCATTGGTGCCGCTTCCAAAATCAACTGCGTCTTCCGGATTGGAAACCCATTTCCCGCCTTCAGCCAAAAACAGTGCAACCGACAATTTTTTGATGAATACCCTCATTGAGCCCCTTTTTTACAAAATAGACTGATCCAGCAGGAACGCCAGCGACTATATTTTGGTCAGCAGAATGAAATTCAACAGCTGAGAAAAAGCCGATTGACAGCCGTAAATCCACCCAAAATGAATTTTCGAAATATTTTCAGCAAATCAGAAACGCGTCGCAACTTTACTTAAACATAACAAACATTGTGCGAATGTAGATGTGGGGTTATTTAGTTGTATGGCCCCATCCAAATCGACTGAATGCGTGATTGGATATTGGCCAATAAACGAAGAAAGATTTGCCGATGACGTTTTCACGTGGAAAATCTCCCCAACCCCGTGAGTCAAAACTGTTTAACGTATTGTCACCCATTACCATGTAATGATTTGGGCGAACTTGCACGACGGTTTGTTCGTTTGGAAAATTCTCAGCAATGCTGTAAGGAAGAATTTTCCGGGCGATTGTATCATTCACATGACCGAAATAATGATTTTCGCTGGGAATAGAATCAAAGGTGTAAACATTCTCAAAATGCGGCGTTCCAGCATCCAATCGGACCCCGTTAATTCGTAAATGCTGGTCGTCGCCAATGCTGACTTTTTCGTTACCCATTGCGACCATCCTTTTGATATAAAACTGGTCCTGTCGCTGCATCCGTTCGATCCCTTTGGTCTTGAACACGATGATTTCGCCGCGCTCCGGTGATCGAAAATTGTAAGTCAGCCGATCAACAAATAAATGATCCCCCGCAATTTCTTTTACGCGAATAATGTCCTGACCTTTTGTGTACGAGCGGCCAACTTGGAGCCCCGAAATCTTTTGATACTTTTCATATTCTTCGCCGGGCGTAAACCAGACGGTGTGAGAAGTGAGTGCTTCACGGCCTTGATATTGCATCCACAGAGTCTGTCTATTGATGAATCTAAAAAGTTGTTTTGGAGGATCGATTTTGATGAGTTGACCATCGGCTTCAGCGGTTAGTTGATGATAAAAAGTTCCACCAACACACGCGTCTACTAATCGACCAAAACGGCCGGGAATTTTTTCAACTGGCTCATATTCAATCCCGTATAAAGTCGGTTGCATGGATCCGGTAGGAATTTTAAACGGTTGAAGGAAAAAGGTTCTAATTGCCATCGCTACGGCAATCGCGACCAGAAAAACCTCCACATTTTCGCGCCATTCAGAGTGAGGATACGGCTTGAGCCATTTATTGGCCGCCGTTTCCAATTCGCCCATGCGCTGTCGTAGGGTCTCGTTGTCAACATGGTCGTCAATGGCTTTTTGCGTTTCCAACCGGGCAATATCAAGAGCTAAAATGGCTTGAGGCGAAAGCAGATCGCGTTGGGCGTTGGAAAGTTTACGGACGTGGTTCACCATTTCCGTCGCTTCGCGAACCGTCCCCGATAAAAACCAGCGCAATTTCATAATTATGCTTTCAAAACTTCGATAAACGCTTCCTGTGGAATATTGACGCTGCCAAAAGATTTCATCCGCTTCTTTCCTTCTTTTTGTTTTTCCAGAAGTTTTCGTTTGCGTGAAATATCACCGCCATAACATTTTGCCGTCACATCTTTTCGCAACGCGCTAATGGTTTCGCGAGCAACAAATTTTCCGCCAATCGCGGCTTGAATCGCAACTTGATATTGTTGTGTCGGAATCACTTCTTTTAATTTTGCAGCCAAAGCACGTCCCCTCCCCTCGGCTTTGTCGCGATGCACGATGCACGAAAAAGCATCGACTGGTTCCGCATTCACGAGCATTTCCAGCTTCACCATGTCTGACTCGCGATACTCGTCATACTCGTAATCCATCGAGCCAAAACCGCGCGTGATACTTTTAATGCGATCATGAAAATCAATTAGGATTTCGCTTAACGGAAGCAAACTCGTCAACATCACGCGTCGTTGGTCCAAGGTTTCCGTGTGATCTACCGCCCCGCGCTTTTCAGCAATTAAAGCCATCATATCGCCGATGTATTCATTCGGACAAATGACAAACGCTTTCACCATCGGCTCTTCCATTTTGGCGATGAAATTCTGTTCCGGCATAAACGCGGGATTATCAATTTCTTTTACGACTCCATCCGTCATCGTTACTCGATAAACAACGCTCGGATAGGTCGCGATAATGTCCATGCCGTACTCGCGCCGCAATCGTTCCTGCACGATTTCCAAATGCAATAAACCGAGAAATCCACAGCGGAAACCGAATCCGAGCGCGACGGAACTTTCGCTCTGAAATGCAAAAGCTGAATCGTTCAATTGTAGTTTTCCCAAATTCGCTTTGAGATGTTCATAGTCAGCTGTGTTGATCGGATAAATCCCACTGAACACCATTGGATGAATTTCTTTAAAGCCTGGCAAAACTGAGGATGGATTTCTCGAATCAGTAATCGTATCGCCCATTTTCACTTCCTTCGGGCTTTTGATATTTGCGGTGAAATAACCAGTTTCGCCGACTTCGAGTTTTTCGCGGACGTAAGGTTTAGGGTTGAAACTTCCGACCTCTTTTACCTCAACAGTTTTTCCAGAGTGCAAAAGTTTGACCTGCATTCCGGCCTTTAATTCTCCGTTAAAAATTCGCACGTGCGTTACCACGCCTTTGTAAGTGTCGAAATAAGAATCAAATCCCAGCGCTTGCAACGAAGGTTCGCCGGTCGGCTTCGGGGCCGGAACGCGCGCCACAATCGCTTCCAAAATATCTTCGATGCCGATGCCTTGTTTGGCGCTGGCGAGAATTGCGGTGTCGGCGGGAATGGCCAAAATATCTTCAAGCTGCATTTTCGCCATCGCGATGTCCGCATGTGGCAAATCGATTTTGTTGATGACCGGAATAATCGTCAGATTTTGTTTCATCGCGAGATGAACGTTCGCCACAGTTTGCGCTTCAACACCTTGCGCCGCGTCGATGATGAGCAAGGCGCCTTCGCATGCACTTAAACTTCGCGAAACTTCGTAGGAAAAATCAACGTGGCCTGGTGTATCGATCAAATTGAGTTCGTAAATTTCACCGTTCTTCGACTTGTAAAGCATCGTGACTGGATGCGCTTTGATCGTGATGCCGCGCTCGCGTTCCAAATCCATTGAGTCGAGCAATTGATCTTCCATATCGCGCGTGGCGATAGTTCCGGTCGAATGCAATAGCCGATCAGAAAGCGTGGTTTTCCCGTGATCGATGTGGGCGATGATGCTGAAATTTCTAATGGGTGCTGGGACCATGTCTAAAATTTAGTGTTTTCAATCTTCCTCACTCCAATCTGGAGTCGAGCAAAGCGTAGGAAGATAGCGGCCAACTGCGTTAATAAAAGTGGAATCTTCGCCCTGCTCTATTCACAAAAACTTCCTGTAAAATTCCTCATACCGGTTGGTGGTTTGCTCCCAAGAAAAATCTTTCTGAATCGCGTTCCGGACGTAATGCGCCAACAATGGTTTATTTTCGTAAAGTACGAGGGCTTTGCGAATCGCTTTCGCCAACGCGCGAACCGAAATTTCGGTAAATTTGATTCCATCCGCATGTTCTGAATCCTCCGAAATATCCGTCACAGAATCATCCAACCCGCCGGTCACACGCACGATTGGAATGGTTCCGTAGCGCAAGCTGTACATTTGATTTAATCCGCACGGTTCAAACTTCGATGGCATTAGAAAAAAATCGCAACCCGCTTCAATACGATGGGAAAGTCCTTGGTCAAAACCAATTTTAATGGCGACTTTTTTCGGATAACGATCGGCTAATTTTTGAAATCCTTTTTCAAAATCTGCGGAGCCGCTGCCGAGCAAAACAAATTGCATTTCCGCCGATAACATTTCTTCCAACGCGCCCAGTTGAAAATCCATTCCTTTTTGATCGGCAAGTCGCGAAACGGTTCCAAACAACGGCACGTTTGCATCGACGGGCAACCCCATTTCTTTTTGCAGGTCCAATTTGTTAGCCGATTTTCCGCTCAGGTTCGCGACGGAATACGGAAACTTAAGGTAGGAATTATTTTCCGTTTTCCATTCGTCATAATCCACGCCATTTAAAATTCCGATTAATGCACCCTGTCGTTTGCGCAAAACTCCATCGAGCGCGCAGCCAAAAAGTTCAGTCGTAATTTCGCGAGCGTAACGCGGGCTAACCGTGGTGAGCATGTCCGCAAAACAAATTCCGGCCTTCAAGCAATTCATGTAATCGAAGAACTCGACGGCTTCTGGATTTAAGTAGCTCGCAGGCAAGTTCGTGAGTGAAAATTGCGCCTTTGGAAAAACTCCTTGAAACGCGAGGTTATGAATTGTCAGGCAGGTGTTTGGCGCGTTCTCCCACCCTTCCAGCAATCGCTGATTCAAAATCAGCAATGGAACCAAAGCGGTTTGCCAGTCGTGGAGATGAACGAGTTCTGGCCGCCAAGGGAGATAACGAGCCAGATTCGCAACCGCTTTGGAAAAGAAAATAAATCGTTCAGCGTTATCAGGATAGCTGATTCCTTTTTCTTCATACAAAGCACCGCGATAAAAAAATCCCGGCTGATCGATGAAATAAATCGTCAAACGATCT
>JBKJOZ010000031.1:0-10970 GCA_046595315.1 Limisphaerales bacterium | reverse complement strand
GAACGGCGCGATTTCCATGTCGTCCAAACGGGAGATGGCGCCGGGTGCATCGTTACAATGCATCGTGCTCAAGACTTGATGGCCGGTGAGCGCGGATTCGACGGCGATTTCTGCCGTCTCGGTGTCGCGAATTTCCCCGATCATGATGATGTCGGGGTCTTGCCTCAAAATGGAGCGAAGGGAATTAGCGAAGGTCAGACCGATTTCTTTTCGGACGGGCACTTGGTTGATTCCCGGTACTTGAAACTCAACGGGGTCTTCAACGGTGACGATGTTGTATTCGGGATTGTTCAGTTCGTTGAGCGCGGAATAAAGCGTGGTGGTTTTCCCAGAACCCGTTGGACCGGTGACGAGGAGAAGTCCATGGGGTGCGTCCACTGCGGCTTTGAAGCGTTTGAAGGTTTCCGCCTCCATACCGAGCTTTTCCATGCTCGCGGAAAGATTTGATTTATCGAGCACGCGCAACACGCATTTTTCACCATGAACGGTTGGCAAAAACGAAACGCGCAAATCAATATCTCGCCCACCCACCTTCACCCGCATACGACCGTCCTGCGGCAAGCGCCGTTCGGCGATGTCGAGGCTGCTCATGATTTTTAGACGAGAAGCCAAGGCCACTTGCAAATTCTTCGGTGGCGGCGGCATGTCAATCAACGCGCCGTCCACGCGATACCGGAGTCGCACCATTTTTTCAAACGGTTCGACGTGAATATCGCTGGCGCGGTCTTTGATCGCCTGGACGATAATCAAATTGGCCAGCTTGATGACAGGCGCTTCTTCCGTCGATGCGGTCAACTGGCTGATGTCAGCCGTTTCCACCACCTCCTTGGCGACTTCGAGATTCTCCGCATCCGACTCCGCCTCGGCCTGCTTTTGGGCATCTTGAATGATGTCCTCCATGCTGCCGCCCTTGGCCTCGATGTTGTTGATTTTATCGAGGATTGCTTTTTCAGAAGCAATCATCGGCGACACGTCCAATTTGGTGATGCGCTTGACGTCGTCGATCGCGAGAACGTTCAAGGGATCGACCATCGCCAGGAAAAGTTTATTTCCGAGCCGCGAGACCGGCAGAACTTTGTGATTGAGGCTGATGTCGCGCGGCAACAATTCAGATACCTCCGGAAAAATGGAAGTACGGGCGAGGTTGACGGGCGGCGTGTTCAGGACCCGGCCCATCGAGACAACCATGTCTTGCTCGGTGACGAGAGATTTCTCCAGAAGCAACTTGTGCAGGCGCGTCCCTTCCTTCTTCTGCAACTCGACCATCTCCTCAACCTGCTTGAGGGTCAGCAAGCCATCCTCGACCAAGGCGTCGGCGATTCGTTCTCCAAATGATTTTACAGGAGGCATAGACGGTTAACGGAAAACTTTACGCAGCACTTTCACAATGTCCATCGGCGGCGCCATATACCAAATGATTCGGCTCGAAGTAGCCATCTGTAATTCCAGCGCGGCTTGTTTGTTGAACGGATTGGCCGTGGCGACCAGAACCGATTTGCTCATCCGATCAAACGGCAGTACGCACCAACGTTGGCAAAGATCCCGTGGAAAACTGCGCGCCAATTCCATGTCCACGTCGTATTTCTCGATCATCAAATAACCCAGGCGCGTCTTATCCAAAATCACCTTGAGCGACTTATCGATTTGCGTAATGCCTTTTTCCGCGAGCAATTGGATGAACGGATCATTCACTTTTTCCGGCACGTCCGTCAGGCTCGGCGTGGTCCAACACATTTCAAAATCACCCGCTGAAATAATTTTACTCTCCACGAAAAGTTTACGCATCATCAGTCGGCCGTCATCGATTTCCACTTTCGCCGCTACTTTGCCATCGCCCGTTTTTGTCAGGAACGCGGTATCAAACGCCTTACGATTAGGTTGGGTATCGACCGAACTCGAGCTTGCCGTCAGGCTGTTGGCTTTGCTTTCGATGTCCGCCATCGCCGCCAACGCATCTTTGTCGTCGGCGTCGCGTTGCAAAATGGTTTCATATTCGAGGATGGCCGAGGAAAGCTGGCCGAGATGGACGTAAGCGCTGGCGATGCGTTTGGAGGTTTTGACCGCTTCCTTCGGCTTGCCGAGCTTGAGATAAGCCTCTTTGAGGATTTCCAACGATTGATAATCCTGCGGCTGCGATTGAGTGATCGTTTCGAACATCTCAATCGTTTGCGTCAACTGGGCTTCTTCGCCCGGATTTAAAGTGCTCACCATCGCAATTTGTTCCAGTTATCGGACATCATTTCCGTTCCAAAGACACTTTCGTTTTTGCCACGGCCAATGCCGAACTCCTAAGCAGCTTGGCAGCCATCTTAACGAGTGAAGGTTGTAAATCAACAGCGCTTTGCTTCTGCGCCTTCTCAAAGTTATCACACAGGTGAGATCGCCAAAGCGGATCTAAAACTTCGAGCAACAGATTTGCATCTGGTCGCCGGGGAATCTATTCTCCCCGCGTGATCGCACTTATTGATTACGATTCTGGCAACTTGCGCAGCGTGGAAAAAGCATTGAAAAAAACCGGCGCTGATGTGCAGGTCGTGCGCGACTCAAAAGCAATGGCGGGCGCGGCCGCAGTGGTGTTGCCGGGTGTCGGTGCGTTCGATGATTGCCTGAACGCGTTGCAAAAGCAGGAGTTGCTCAGCGGTGTGCGCGATTTTATCAAGTCCGGCAAACCGTTTCTCGGGATCTGCGTGGGTTACCAGGCGTTGTTCGAGAAGAGCGAGGAGTTCAACAGTTGCGCGGGTGGGCTCAATATTTTTCAGGGCAAGGTGCGTCGATTTTCGGAACGGCCCGGCTTGAAAATTCCGCAGATTGGCTGGAACCAAATCGAGATCGCGCAGACGAATTGCCCGCTCTTTCACGGCATAGCCAACGACAGTTACGTGTATTTCGTCCACAGCTTTTTTCCTGAGCCGCTCGACCCATCCATTGTCGCCACGCGCACCGAATATGGCGATACCTTCGCGTCGTCGGTCTGGAAAGACAACGTTTACGCCACGCAATTTCATCCAGAGAAAAGCCAGGGGATTGGATTGCAACTATTGAAAAACTTCGTGGCGCTGGCGAAATAAAAGTCGTCGCGTAAAAATTCGTCATTCGACATTCCAAATTACTTTGCTAGGTTTGCCGCGCGAGACGCATTGCGCGTTGGGCAATTCAACTTGGAACCTTAACTCAGGAAAAATTATGGCATACGAACTACCACCTTTACCGTACCCGAAAGACGCACTCGAACCACACATCGACGCGCAGACCATGGAAATTCACCACGGCAAACATCACAACGCTTACGTCACGAACGTGAACAAAGCCATCGCTGGCAAAGCCGATCTGGAATCCAAGTCAGTCGAAGAACTCATCAGCAATCTCGACGCAGTCCCAGCGGACATTCGCGGCGCAGTGCGCAACAACGGCGGCGGACATGCCAACCATTCCATGTTCTGGAAATTGCTCGGGCCCAAAGCAGGTGGGGCGCCCACTGGCAAATTGGCTGACGACATTAATGCAACTTTCGGCAGCTTCGACGCGTTCAAAGAAAAATTTGAAGCAGCGGGCACCACCCGTTTCGGCAGCGGCTGGGCCTGGCTCGTCGTTAATGGCGGCAAACTCGAAATTTGCTCCACCGCAAATCAAGACAGTCCGATCATGGGCAAAGCGGTGGCGGGCTGCGAAGGCAAACCGGTCCTCGGCTGCGATGTCTGGGAACACGCTTATTATTTGAAATACCAAAACCGTCGTCCGGATTATCTCAAAGCCTTCTGGAACGCGGTGAACTGGAATGAAGTGACCAAGAACTACGAAGCGGCGAAGTAAGTTTTAAAGTTTCACAAAGCGCGAAGGAAATTCCTTCGCGCTTTTTTTATTTGGAGGCCGCCCGCAAGTTTCCTTGCCGGGAAATTTATTTCAACCACTGCGGAATTTTTTCGCTCGCCCAAATTTCTTCCACGGGTTGACGCGCGCGAATGACCGCGGAATTTTTTCCGTTCACCAGAATTTCTGCTGCGAATCCGCGCGCGTTGTAATTCGATGACATCACAAAGCCGTAAGCGCCGGCGCTGAGCAACGCGAGAAAATCGCCTTCGCCCACCTTCGGCAACGGACGATCTTTGCAGAAAAAATCGCCTGACTCGCAAATCGGGCCCACCACGTCGGACGGAATCGTGGCCCCTCCTTTTTTCTTAACGGGAACAATTTCATGATAGGAATCGTAAAACGCTGGCCGAATCAAATCATTCATGGCGGCATCGACGATGACAAAATTCTTTTTGCCGGTGCGTTTGACATGTTCCACCCGCGTCACGAGGATTCCCGCGTTGCCTGCAATAAAGCGTCCCGGCTCCAGCAAAATTTTCAGGCCAAGCGGTTTTAACAATGGAACCACTTTCGCCGCGTAACTGTCAGGCGTGAGAATGTTTTTCGCCTCGGGACTGCTCCACCATTCCGGCGATCCACTTTGCAACGCGGGTTTGTAAACAATGCCCAAACCGCCGCCGACGCTAAAAAATTCGAAATCATATTTTGCGGCGAGTTTCTGCACGAGCGGCAAAACTTTAGTGACGGCAAGTTCGTAAGGTTTCACCTGCGTGAGCTGCGAACCGATGTGCATCTGGATTCCGCGCAGGCGCAGATTTTTTAATTTGCTGGCGCGAGCGTAAACGCCTTCCACCTGTTCAAACGCGATGCCAAATTTATTTTCGTAAGTGCCCGTGGTGATTTTAGCGTGCGTCCCCGCGTCGATGTTTGGATTCACGCGTACCGCAATTGGTGCAATTTTTTTCAAACGCGCCGCGACCCGATTGATTCGAATCAGCTCTGGTTCGCTTTCCACGTTGAACGAATAAATATTTTTTTTCAGCGCAAATTCGATTTCTGCCTCCGTTTTTCCGACACCCGCGAAGACACATTTCTTCGGATCGCCACCTGCCGCGATGACCCGTTTCAACTCGCCCGCACTGACGATGTCAAATCCACTGCCAAGATTGGCGAGCGTGCGAATGACCGCGAGGTTCGAGTTTGCCTTCATCGCGTAACAAATCGTGTGGTCGAGAGGCGCGAGCGCGGAATCGAGACGGCGAAAATGGTCAGTCAAAGTTTGCTGCGAATAAATGTAGAGCGGGGTCCCAAATTTTTTAACGAGCGATTCCACGGAAACTTTTTCGCAGAACAATTTGCCACCGACATATTGAAAATGATGCATCGCGCGTTGTTATGCCAAACAGACTCGAAAGTTCAAAGTGGAAACTCGACCAATAAAAAACCCGCCAGCGTTTCGGCTGGCGGGCTCATCGATGAAAATGGCTTAAGGTTCAGCTACGATCTTCGCGCGCTGCAGATGATAGTCGCGAGGAGTAATTTCGTCCGCTTTATATTTGCGAAGCAATTCATCCAAACGCGCCTCTTTTGAGTTCAGATCAGCAGGGGCAGCCGTATTTTTGATCGCTTGAGCTTTCACCTCCGATGCTAATCTTTTTGCTTCAACTTTTTGAACGCCCACGGACGGTGGGGAGTCAACGGACTTCTTAATTGCCATCTCCTTCGCTTTAATTTCCGCCTCGATTTGGCGAATTCTCTTTTCCGATTCCTCGCGATCCTTGGCTGAGATGTCCCCGCTTGTTTTCGATTTTTGTGGTTCAACTTGTTTAAAAGTTGTGGGAGCAGAAACGTTGCTCGACGAAGCGACGCGTTCTTTCGCGTCCAACTCCGCTTGTTTTTGGCGAAGAATTTCTACGAGACGATCTTCGGCTGCTTGGTCAACCGCCGGCTGTGCAATTACCACCTTCGGTTGCGCAATAACTTTGGGCGTTTCCGTCACGACAGGCGCTGGTTTGGAAATCTGAGTTTCAACCGGGCGAGGGGCAACGCTTGCCTGCGGTTCCACCACCACCGGTTTGACTTTAATAGGTTCCGGGGCCGTTACTTTGCTTCCCGCTTCTTTTGCATCAAGCTCCGCTTGTTTTCGGCGCAAAATTTCAACCAGTTGGTCGTCCGAAGCAGATGGAACGGGCGTCACCGCAGTCGGTGTGGCAGGCGTGGCAATGGCTGGTTCGTTTTTTTGGATCGGTGTCTTTACCGGATGAGCTGCCTCGGCTTTTTTCGCTCGGAAAAATTCTTCAGACTTTGCTTTTTGACGTGCTTCGCTTGCCGCGGCCTCCTGTGCGCGCATCGCTTCGCGTTCTTTGGACTTTGCCATCTCCTCTGCTTTGCGGACGGCTTCCTGTTCAACTTTGGCTTTGTGTGCTGCTTCTTTCTCAGCCTGAGCCTGCAACGCCGCCTCATTGGCTTGAGCTTTTCGCAACGCCTCTTGCTCTTTCTTCAAGGCCGCAGCGCGTTCGCGATCTTGCTTTTCTTGAGCGCGAGAAATTTTATCGGTTTCAATAGATTTCTCTCTGACCTTCGCTTGTTTTTCCGCTTCATTCGCCTGAGCTTTTCGCAATGCCTCTTGCTCCTTTTTCAAGGCGGCTTCGCGTTCACGATCTTGCTTTTCTTGAGCACGAGAAATTTTCTGGGCTTCAGCCCGTTGCGCGGCCGCCTGCGCTTTTTGAGCATCTTCCTCGGCCACGTTCGTCGGCCGCGCTATTTTCTTAGGTTCAGCCGTTTTGACTTGGCTGCCGGCGGCTTGCGCTTTTTTCTCCGCTTCGTTGGCAATCTTCAGTTTGCGCGAAGCGTCCGTGTCCATTTTGGTAAATTCTTTTTCAGAAACCGCCGCTAATTTCTGGAGCCAAATGGCATCAAAATGTTTGGCTTGAGTTTTTTTATCTTTGCTCGGATCGGCTTGCGAAGATTTCGCAGCGACATCGGCTTGGTCCTGAATTGATGCGGTTCGGTTTCGAGCTGCTTCCGCCCTGGAATGCGCCGCTTCCGCTTCCGCCCGGGCTACTTCCGCCCTCAATTCGAGTTGCCGTTGCGCTGCCGTTTTACGGTCAAGAGTGACACCCGACCTTTGCAATTCATCGAGATTTTGTTTGGCGACCGTTGCCTGCGCATCAAATTCTTTGGCCGCAACTTCCGCAGCGTCAGCTTTGTCCTCAAGCTGCTTCTGGTGCATGGTCAAATCGTACTTGGCGCTCGTCTTTCGCACCGATAAAGCCGTCTGCGAATAGGCCGAATTTGAAATCAAGCCGACGAATAGAGAAATTACCACTAACTTTTGGAATCGCATGCGAGATTAGTAATGGAAACGATTATGGGAATCAACAGCATTCCTGTCAGCGCGATGCGGAAAAAAATTGTGATTTCCACGTCTGAGAGAAGGGATAAAACAACAGTGATTTCAACATTAAATTGCGAACCTCAGCGCGGCTAATTTTTACCCGTTGCGTTCCATCCAGTACGTTTTCGCGCCGTAATTTTTGAAGCGTTTTAACCCCAATCAAGATCGGCCAAGCGCACGCTAGCCGGACCCTGATTTGCCCGCGTGGAATGAGATTTGTGTAGTTCCATCCCGCTGCCAAATGCGCTTCCGCGAGGTTCAAGTAGAAATCATAAAGCGGGCGGAACTTGAGTTCATTTTCAGGCCGCAACAAATCGGCGGGCAACAGATCAACTTCAGCTAATTTGCAGGCGGGCAAATAGCAGCGCCCCTGGCGCAAATCTCTCGGCAAATCGCGCAAAATGTTGACCAGTTGCAACCCCTTGCCAAAGCGCACGCCCAATTGTTCAAACCAATTTTCGGGACGAGGTTCAGCGCTCGAAATTGGCAAAGGATTAAATTGATGCGTGAGACAAAGTTTTGTCCAAAATTCTCCAACGCAGCCTGCGACGCGATAAGTGTAATCTTCCAACTCGTTGTCCGTTTTGAGGGCGACAATGTTTTTTTCAGTCGCACGTCTGAAACGGTGTAAATCCAATTCCTGTCCGCTCGTGATTGTGTTTAAAACCTCACGAATTTTTTGCAGATCGCCCGCAGAAAAATCGGCAAGCAACGCCAACGCTTCCTCACAACGCTCCAGCAATATCTTTTCAGAAGGCAAACTTTGGTTGCCGGCCAATTCGTCGAAATGGAGCGGGGCTTCGCTTGTCCCCAGAATTCGCGAGCGAAGATTTGCCAAAGCTTCCAACCGTTTTTCGATGGGGACAATTTCGGTGTCGGCAATCGTATCCGTGGCGCGGGCGAGCAAATAGGCAAGGGAAATTTGCCCGCGAATAGAGCCGGGCAGAACGCGCATCGTCAGATAAAACGAACGCGAAACATCCTTCAGCAGAGATGTGAGAAGTTGGGAGGAATTTTTAGCCACGGATTAACACCGATTTACACAGATGTGGAAAAAACAAACAGCAAAGAAAATCCCAAGGCCCATTTAATCCGTCGTTCATCCGGATTAATCAGTGGCTAAAAATTTTATCCAACGAGCCAACTGCTTCGCCACTTCCTTCGTTCCCGGCGCACCGATAATATTTCGTTGCGACATCGCTTTCTTCAAATCGAAGACACTGAGTGCGTCGGCGCCGAAAATTTTATCAACAGATTGAAGCTCTTTAAGCGAAAGTTTGTTCATGGGCTTGTTTGTTTTTTCCGCAAGCGCGACGACTGCGCCGACGACGTGATGCGCTTGGCGAAATGGCATTTTTTTCCGGACGACATAATCTGCCAAGTCAGTCGCGAGCAAAGCTGGATCGCTTGCCGCTGATTCGCACGCAGACTTGTTGACGGACGTGTTTTGCAACATCGCCGCCATCAATCGAACCGTGACGCGAATCGTGTCCGTCGTGTCGAATAATCGTTCTTTGTCTTCCTGCAAATCGCGATTGTAAGTCATCGGCAAACCTTTCAGAAGCGTGAGCAGCGCAACGAGATTTCCAAACACCCGACCAGTTTTGCCGCGTGTCAGTTCCGCGATGTCGGGATTTTTTTTCTGCGGCATCAATGACGAACCAGTCGTGTAAGCGTCCGCGATTTTGATAAAATTAAATTCCGCGCTCGCCCACAGAATCACATCTTCCGCCAAACGCGAAAGGTGAACCGCGATCAAGGCGGCCACGCTGCAAAATTCGATTGCAAAATCACGGTCGCTCACGGCGTCCATCGAGTTTTGCGTGAGTTGCGCTTTGCCATTCGCATCCACGAAGCCGAGGAGTTTCGCGACGAGGTCACGGTTGAGCGGTAACGTTGAGCCAGCAATCGCGCCGCTGCCGAGCGGGCAAACATTCACCCGTTGAAAACAATCCGTGAGGCGCGAATGATCGCGATCAAACATTTCGACGTAAGCGAGTAAATGATGCGCGAAATAAACCGGCTGGGCGCGTTGCAAATGCGTGTAGCCGGGAATAATCACGTCAGAATTTTTTACGGCAAACTCGACGAGTGATTTCTGCAAAGCGCGAAGCTCGTTAGAAAATTCCGCAATCTGGTCGCGCAACCACATCCGAATATCCAGCGCGACTTGATCGTTCCGCGAGCGGGCCGTGTGTAATTTTGCTCCGGCTGGAACGCGTTTGGTCAGTTCCGCCTCGATGTTCATGTGGACATCTTCGAGTTCCGGTTTCCACACGAAATTACCGTCGAAGATTTCCTGCCCAATTTTCTCCAGACCTTTTGTGATTTCGGCCAACTCGCTTTTTGTCAGCACCCCGATTTTTTGAAGCATCGTCGCGTGGGCGATGGAGCCAAGAATGTCCTGTTCCCACAGTCGCCAATCGAAGGAAATGGATTCAGTGAATTGCGCAACGTCCGCGCCCGGCCCACTGGCGAAGCGTCCGCTACGGGAAACTGGAGAAGATTTTTTCATGCCGTTCAATCGCGCCGAATGTGCGGCGAACCAAACTCAAAGTCGAAAAGAAAAAAGCGCCGAAGTTATTCTTCGGCGCTTTTGCGGAAAACAATTCGTGATCAACTCATCGCCATCGCCGCGCTGGTGATTTCGAGAAGCTCTTTAGTGATGTTCGCCTGACGCAGCTTGTTGTATTCGAGCGTAAGATCTTTGATGAGCTGCTTGGCGTTGTCGGTTGCATTTTTCATCGCCACCATGCGCGCGCTGTGTTCGCTCGCCTTGGCTTCCAACAAAATTTGGAACACTTGGAAATTTAAATAGTGCGGAATCAATGCGCCCAACACTTCCGAAGCGCCCGGCTCAAAAAGAAATTCGGTTCCATCACTGACCAGCGCTTCTTGATTGTCTTTGCCGTGAACGCCCGCCGTCACGCCCTTGATTTCCGTAATCGGCATGAGTTGTAAAACCTCTGGTTTTTGCACCAATGTCGAAACGTAATTCGTGAAAAGAATATCAACCTGATCCACGTCCCCTTTGCTGAAAAGATCCTGCGCAAATTTGGAGATGGCGCGGGCTTCGGCGAACAGTGGCGCGTCTTTGTAGGTGAATTCCGCCGCAAGTTGACGTTTGGTTCGCGCCACAAACTGCGATGCTTTTCTTCCCGCCGTCACGAAAATCGTCGTGTCTTTATCGAACTTACCAGCTTCACGAAGAAGATTGCCGTTCAACGCACCAGCCAAACCTTTGTCGCTGCTGATCACGATGACCGCGCGTTTTTTCACGTCACGCGCTTCCAGCATCGGATGAGTGAAATCACCGGCGTTCGCCGTGACTTGCGCGAGCACCGCGTTCATCAACGTGGCGTAAGGCCGACCCGCGAGAGCCGCGAGTTGCGCCTTGCGCATCTTGGAGGCAGCAACCATTTGCATCGCCTTCGTGATTTGCGCCGTGTTTTTGACCGACTTAATACGTCGGCGAATGTCGCGTGTGCTCGGCATGGCAGCTTATTTGTAAGTCTGTTTGAACTCAGTGACCGCCGCTTTCAAGTCGGCAATCAACGTGTCGCTCAACGCTTTTTCTTTGGCGATCTTGCCCATCAACTCTGATTTTCGGTTCGTGAGATAATCGGTGAGCTTGGCTTGGAAATCTTTGATTTTGTCCACGGCGACATCGTCCATCAAACCGTTTTGCACGGTCCAAAGAACGGCGGACTGCAATTCGACGGGCATCGGGTTGTATTGCGGCTGTTTGAAAACTTCGACGATG